>NZ_JACJDS010000016.1:0-107041 GCF_014163635.1 Pseudoalteromonas sp. SR44-8 | reverse complement strand
TGAGGAAAAATGCAGCTAGGGCGCACCCCAAACGCGATCGAAAAACAGGAGTATTTCAGTATGGGGTAGAGCCAAATTTTTAAGGCTGTACTTAATATTTTTCTTAAGTACCTACCTATGACATTCAAGTAAGTAACAAATGGTTAATTGCCCCTAGATAGAACCCTTCGGGCAGCGCATGTTTGGCATTTATACTGCGTTATTTCCTATTTATGGGGAACAACCACACTACATAGGCTCTGCCTTGCCTGAATATCAAACATACTGCTGCAAAATAAAACACGAAAGGTCAACACGTCCTAATGTTATGGTCATCGCATAGTTTGGTATTTTTGTCTCGCAAAGTACTAAAAACACACCCATTTTAAGCTTTAAAACAAGACATTATAAAATTAACACGCTGTATTACTTTACCTCAGTGTTTGTTGAAAATTCAAATAATCACTTGACTCTGCGACCGCAGGTAGCTTTATTCTCCAATGCTTAGGTTACTTAGCTCAATTTAATTAAAACACTTCTTTAACGAATCTATAGCTTTATATAACTATATAAGGGGATAACTGTTGCTTTAGCATTTATTTTTCGACTTTTTCTTAGCCATACTTATATGACTTTCTTGTTGTAGCAATGTCAAAATCGGTTCATTTATTGCGCTAAAGCAATTAGTAAGTAATTTGATACAATACAAATTATAAGATGGATGCCATTTTATTTTTGTTAGCTAAAACAGCGTTAATGTTAATGGCATTCCAACATGTTTAATTTCGGCTTAAATATAGTTGTTGCTATAAAAAGTACTATTGCGTATGTTAAATAAATGATCTAATTTGTAAAAATTAACACTGGTAATATAACAATCAGTTTATCACTGCTATTCAATTTTTACAGGAGATTTATCTTGCTTGATATCGTCGCACTTTTTATTAAGACTAATCAATATAAAACATTTCATGAAGCATCTGTGAAGTTAAATATTCCTTTACCAACCTTACAAAGAAGAATAAAGAAATTAGAAGAAGATTTATCTTTAGCATTATTTTATCGTGAAAAAGGCTGTTTGCGATTAACAGAACCAGGAAAGAACTTTTATAGTCAATGCCTTATTCATGTTGAAGGTTTACAAAGCATTCTAAGTAACTTTAAAAGTACTAGTGAACATAAAGTAAGTACAATAAAGCTTGTAGCGCCACAAAATTTTATAAAAAGTGTGTATTTTTCAGGTGTGATAAATCAATTCATTGCATTATATCCAAATATTAAAATTCATATGATGCTATCTGACGAACGTTTGGACTTAAAAAAAACTGAATTTGACCTCGCAATCAGAATAGGACACTTAGAAAGTTCGCAAAATATAGGTAAAGTAATCAATCAAATGAGTTTTGTTTTAGCCTGCTCTGCAAGTTTAATCGAAAATTATGGCGGCCCTACTAACCTAAACGATTTAGCTAAATTACCCCACATATCCTGCTCACCTTTCGAAAACTGGTCTTTTAGATCGAATAATAACGAAAAGATTATTTTTAAACCTCAACCCAACTTTATCTCTAACGACATAGAAATGTGTGCCTTAGCAGCTATTGAAGGAAGAGGTGTTTATTATGGCCCTAAATATTGTTTGTTACCTCATATTAAAGACAGTAGCTTAGTTGAGGTATTAGCACACTTAAAGCCAATAAAACGCGATATTAACTTAATTTGGCCTGATAAATTAATCCCAAAAAGCACACGTTATTTAATTGATTTCTTAGAGCACTCACTGAACGGATTAAAGATATAACACTATTATTTTTTGTTATTTGAACGCTAAAAAATTAATTTATGGCTGCTAAAGCAACTAATATTTTTGAAAAATCAACTTTCATTTATGCCCCTATTAATAAGTTTGTAGATATTTAAAATCAAAATTGGTCCAACGCTATATACGTTTAAATTAATAAATGGACCTAGACTATATCTAACTTTTAAAGGACATAACTATATGAAAAAAACATTACCACTCTTACTATTTGGGTTAAGCAGTGCTGCAAGTGCCAACACCACAGTAATTTACCCAGACCAACTAGAATATGAAAATTTAGGGATGGGTGTTTGCTCCACAAACAATCGCTTAATAACTCACTCTGAAGCACAGATTTACAGAAGCGACATTGTTAATAAAATGGGCAAATGGCAAATAACAGGATTGGCTGATGGTTGGGTAATTATGGGCTCTGGATATGCAGGGGAGATAAAACGAGGTTCTGCCTCTAATTCGTGGTGTTACCCTAAAAATCCAGTCAATGAAATTCCATCACTAAGCGCCCTTAAAATTGCACCTGGTAGCCAAAGCCAAATAGAATGGGATTTAGTTAACCAAAAAGAATCGTTTATTAAACCTCTTTCATACCTTGCACATTATATGGGCTTTGCATGGGTAGGCGGTAATCGATCTAATTACGTTGGTGAAGATATGGAGGTAACTAAATCAGGTTCAGGCTGGACAATTCAAGGTTACAACGGCGGGAGTTGTTCTGGATATCGGTGCGGCGAAAAAACGGCAATCACTGTATCTAACTTCGAATATGTCATGGATACCGAATCATATAGAATAACTGGCGACATTGTATCGGCTGATAAAGAGCTTGTTAAAACGCTCACAGTACCTGCTATTAACGACACCTCCGTAGATCAAATGTCAGTAGTTACCATAGAATATGATGCATCAACTAATTGGTCAAAAACAAATGACTATAGTATTTCTGAATCGGTTACCTTAGCAAACACATGGAAGTCTCCTTCTGTTACAGGAGGTTCAGACACCTCGCTTTCGGTCACTATTTCTGCAGGTCAAGCATGGGGAACAAGTAATGGCGGCTCAGAAAGCCAGCGTGTTGCTGTTCAAGCTAGAACAAATATTCCTGCCAATACTAGCGTAAACGCTAAAGTTGATTTATTTAAATCCTCGATATCTTACCCTTATGAGTTTGATGCTGATATTACCTACAACGTATCAATAAATGGCTTTATGCGCTGGGGCGGCAATGCTTTGTTAAGTCACCCTGAAAACAGACCGACCGAAAATGCAAATTTTGTTATTGGCCGCTGGGCTGGACAAGAAAAAAGCATCCCTTACCAATGGGAGCATAGATACATACCAGGTGAAAATAAAAAATGGGATTGGCCATGGATGATAGAACAAACCAGCTTATCAACAATGCAATATCATTTAAGTCATATTTTGAGGCCTAAAAAAACCACGTTAACGGGTCACTTTTATGCACAAAGCCAATTTGCTGGTAATGTATATTTTGGCGATGAAACTCCGCTGCCAAGTAACCTACGCGTTAAGCCCAGTACTTCTCATGTAGATTACTCCAGTGCTGACAAGCTCAAACAAGAACTAGAAGACGCTGGTTTTAAAAATGTCGTTGTTAACATTGAAATGATTGATTTATAAATAAACTAAAATGCTGGGCTCTTAGTAAAGTAAGATCCCAGCTATGTATTACTTAATTCAAAAAGTAAACCAAGCCCTAAGCACTGAGCATTTAAGTGATAGTAAGAGGTTAATACCTAGTCAAACCAGGCATTTTTTTGCTCTCGTCATGAAAAGTGAATCACCATAAAATCATACAATAACAGTGGGTTGGGTTTACAAAAACATTTATTATTGTCTTATTATTTTTAGCGACTAAAAATAATTCCCCCTCTTTAAACCTTTTTAGTCGCTCTATGCGACTAAACTTAAAACAGCAAAAAAATGAAAGGGAATAATAATGATTAACGCATTCACACGAGTGACTCTGATTGGCGCTGCACTGCTATCAGCTCAAGCTTTGGCTTGGAATAACGAGATGACGCTACAAGACACAAAAAAGCTTACCCTTGATGCTCAATCACTATCAGCATTAAATGTTGAAGCCGGTTCGGGTTTTTTACATATCGTAGGCAGTAATACCGACACTGTGACGGTAAAGGCTGAAATTTATCAATATGAAGCGCATGACAACTACTGCCTTACTTTAGATAATAGTGGCAACACAGCAAAATTAACTGCGAATAATTGTGATAACCACAGTGAAGATCATACGCGCATAGATCTAACGGTGTCGCTACCAGCAACATTCTTACTTGATATTACCGATGGATCAGGCGAGATCTCGATTGAAAATGCAGCTGCTACTAGCATTCATGATGGTTCTGGCGCAATTATAATCAATAATATTTCGGGTCAATTAACCATTGAAGATGGCTCAGGCGCAATCACTGCGAGCAATATTACTGACAGTGTAAACATCCATGACGGCTCTGGCAGTATTGAACTGGCAAACACTCAAGGTGATGTAATCATTCATGATGGGTCGGGTAATATCGATGTGCAAAACATTGTCGGCAAAGTAACAGTAACCGATGGATCTGGTGGTATTTATGTTAACAAAGCAGGCGATTTTACTTTACTTGCTGATGGTTCAGGTAGCGTTACAATAAAAAATGTGCCTATTCAAAATCTATAAGTGGCTGCGTTTGCTTAAAGAAATACTTAGTTTTGGGGCAAAAAAATTTAAAAAATTGCGCTAAAACGTTTGATATAAGTCATGCAATAATTTTATTTTCACGTCTTTAATGGCATTTTTTCAAGCCCTTAGGTATCCTTTAAGCAACTACGAAGGATTAGCTATCATAAAAGGATAGTCCACTATGAAAAAGTATTTATCGGTATTATTAACAGGCCTTATTTTATCGGGTTGTAGCAGCTTAACAACAGAGCAAAAAGCAAGTATTGATAACCTCACGCCTTGTGAAAAAATCAATGGTTTATTAGCCGCCTACGACTCACGTTTTGAAGTGTTAAAGCGCACCCGCGTGAATACAAAGTACGCAGAAACTTGGACAGCTAAATACAATCTCGTTGGTGAAGCATGCCAAATCAGTGCTTTGGATGCCGATACAGTGACTTATCGTTGCCAAGATAATTACCAAGAACAAACGCAAGCGGTGGCCATTCATCAAAAGGCTGTTGATTTCACCCGAGCTTGTTTAGCGCAAAATAACTGGCACGAACAACAAAAAGAATCTGCTGATTCATTACGCACTACCTTTGTACTTGATGAAAAAAACCCAGCTATTTCAATTCATACCGGAAAAACATTATCTCGCTCGACGCCTTGGTCTACCTCATTTGAAGTAGGTAAATCGGTAGCAAATAAATAGCATTAAAACCATAAAACAGGTCAGCAAATGTTGGCCTGCTTGGCTAAGGATTTATGAATTCAACACCCCAAAAAAGTTCATCGCTATTAAAAACCGACTGCATTGGGAAATGCCACCGCCTCAAAGGCTATTGCAGCGGCTGCGGCCGAACTAGCGACGAAATATTTGATTGGATCATTTTATCAGACCAAGAGAAACAAGTTATTTTAGATACTCCTAGAGAGGATGCTAATACCCCATAGCTTATTAAGGTGCATTGCGTTGCGACGGGTCGCGTTTAAAGTCTTTAATTAATTGCTTAGGGTCAACCTGCTCGCGTTGCTTACTTGCTGCCTCAGCCCACCACAGTAACTGATTAAACGACCGCGAAAAATATTCGCGCCATGATGCTTGCTCTGCCTCATTGTTTGTTTCACCACTTTCAATAAATACATCCTGTGCTTTTGGCACATGGATCATAGCCGACACCGGCAAACACCCAAGTTCACTTAAAAAACTGCGCATCCCAACAGCGGCACGAACGCCACCCCACTGCCCCGCAGAATACGTAACAATAACGCTGGGTTTGTAAGCAAATAAAGAGCTACCAAAATGGTTTAATAGATTAGCCAATGCTGGACTCATTGAATGATTGTACTCAGGGCTGACCATAATAAAACCATCACAGGCTTTAATTTTTTCCGCTAGGTCATCGAGTTTTTTAGGCACCTCGGCTTGTGAATAAGCAAAGTGCGGTTTGAATATAGGGTCCAGCTCATAGTCTAGCGGATCTATCAGTTCAATATCGTGATCATTGTACTGCTCAAGCAAACAGCGTTGGCATGCCTTGGCAACTCTTTCACCGAGACGTGCCGGCTTAGGTGGCGAACTTTTTCGAACTGAACCTAAAAAAATTAATAGTTTCATGTACTGGCACTCCATTTTATTTAAATCAATATACGAATATAAACGTAAATTTGTGCGGTAGGTTATAAATAAAACCTACCTTACAAGCAAAACATAAAATGCATGTTTAAACATTAATGTGGATCACGCTTTACCCCTGTAGCTAACATTACTAAGCTTTATCGAGCGCTTGGCTTACATCAGCAATGATATCGTCGATGTTTTCAATACCCACTGATAAACGAATTAAATCGCGGCTAACCCCTGCGTTCGCCAATTCTTCATCATTTAATTGTCGATGCGTGGTTGATGCTGGGTGGCAAGCCAATGACTTTGCATCACCGATATTTACTAAACGTAAAATCATATTCAGCGCATCAATAAAGCGAGTGCCAGCTTCAAGACCACCCGCTATCCCAAAGCTTAAAATACCAGACGCTTTGCCACTAGTGGTTGTTTTACTCATTGCGTTATAGGGACTTGACGCTAACCCCGCGTAATTAACCCAAAGCACCTTAGGGTGATTATCTAGGTATTCAGCAAGCTGTTGCGCGTTTTCACAGTGGCGCTGCATTCTTAGCCCTAAAGTTTCAAGACCAATTAAAATGTCAGAGGCGTTTTTAGGCGCAAGTGCCGCACCGGTATTTCTAAGTGGAACAACGCGGCAGCGACCAATAAACGCCGCTTCAGCAAAAGCATCGGTATAAACCACATTATGATACGACGGATCAGGCTCATTCATCATCGCAAAACGAGTGGCATTGGCTTTCCAGTCAAACTTACCCGAATCAACAATCATGCCGCCTATAGCAGTACCATGACCGTTAATATATTTAGTAAGCGAATGCACCACAATATCGGCACCCAACTCAAATGGCCGGCATAAATAGGGCGTTGCCACTGTGTTATCTACAATCAGCGGCACGCCTTTGCTATGGGCTATTTTAGCTAATCGAGCGATATCAACAATATTCCCTGCAGGGTTACCAATCGACTCACAAAAAACCGCGCGGGTATTCTCATCAATCGCGTTTTCAAAACCGGCAAAGTCATCCGCTTTAATCATCCGCGCTTCAATACCTTGGCGAGGTAGACTATGGGCAAATAAGTTATAAGTACCACCATACACTTGGCTGGTACTGACAATATTAGTGCCCACTTCACACAAACATTGAATTGCGTAAGTGATGGCCGCCATACCAGAGGCCACAGCAAGCGCACCAATGCCCCCTTCCATGGCCGCAATACGCTGTTCAAGCACCGCATTGGTCGGATTCATAATGCGGGTATAAATATTCCCAGGTACTTTTAAATCGAATAAATCAGCACCATGTTGAGTACTATCAAACGTATACGATGAGGTATTATAAATCGGCACCGCCGCCGATTTAGTTGTAGGTTCAGATTCATAACCGTGATGCAGCGCTAAAGACTCAAGTTTCATAATTATTTCCTTCAATAGGGTTACCCTTAAGCTAGCATTTATCGCTCACAAAGTGCACATGAAATATATTAAAGGATGTTGAAGTAATTAGATTTAAGTTAAATTCTGCTAAGAGCGAATTATGTTAGTTCGTTCCATCTTAAACGAACACCTGTTTTTCTTAAGAAAGTGGACATAGCTGTTTATTATGGTTTAGTCTGCTAAGGCTGTGAAGCGTGCGTAGACTGATTGAACGTATCTTAACTCCAGAGCGTCCTCTGGACTCATTAACTATAAAAAATAAAAAGAACAATAATCTGTTGTATTTTTCACTTATCATTACAGCCAACTATAATTATCTTCTCGTAGTTTGTAGCTATTTGAAAAAATATTGATTCTCGTCAAACGGTACTATAAGGAAATAGCCACTCAATACTCTCTATTTAAAACTTCTGTTTTTACAAAAAATGGACTATAGCTATTGTTATATATAGGAAAAGAAAAAACACAATTAACAGTGAGTTCTTATGAGTAATCCCACAAACGATCTCGAAGCGGAGATTGACCAGCTTAAAGTTCAGCTTGCAAACGCTAGAGCTGAAAATATAAAGTATAAGAAGTTGTTTGAAGTATCTGGGGACGCACTATCAATAATCGACCTGAAATCTGGTAAATTCACAGAATGTAACCAAGCTGCAATCAATATGCACGGCGTGGAAAGTAAAGACAACTTTATTAATTTAAAGCCTTCTGATATCTCACCTGAGTATCAACCATGTGGCAGACGTTCAGAGGAAATAGCCGCAGAACACATTGAAAATACTCTGACTAAAGGGCCACAGCTGTTTCAGTGGGTTCACTCTCGATTAGACGGCTCATCTTTTCCATGCCTTGTATCTCTGACTGTATTAAATGTGGATGGTGATGCTTTTATTTTAGCCATAGGTAGAGACATTAGTGAATTAGTTGAGACGCAAAACAAATTGCATAGTGCTTCAACAGACATAGAACGAATTAGCTACGCTTTCAATGAGGAAAAAGAAAAATTTGAACAGTTTTTTAGCTTAGCGCCGGTAGGCATTGCAATTAATAGGTTAGATAATGGTTTATTTGAGTATGTTAACAAGGAACTGAGTCGTTTTAGTGGTTATGACAAAGACGAACTAAATCAAATGGACTATTGGAAGTTGACACCAAAAAAGTACGAAGAACAAGAAAAAGAACAACTAAAATCCCTCTCAGAAACAGGCCGTTACGGACCTTACTATAAAGAATATATTCATAAAAAGGGTTATGAATACCCCGTACAATTGTCGGGCGTTATAATTAAGAGTGCAAATGGCGATGAGCTGATTTGCTCTGTCATCCAAGATACTTCCCATCAGAAACAGATAGAAACCGAATTACAAATAGCAAAAAACCAAGCTGAAACCAGTTCTCTGAGAATGAAATTGGCAAATGACTCAGCTCAAATTGGTGTGTGGGAGTGGGATGTCATTTCGGGAGAATTAATCTGGGATGAATGGATGTACAAGCTGTATGGCATTACAGAGAATTGTTTTTCTGGTGCTTATGAAGCTTGGACTCATAGTCTTCACCCTGATGATATGGAAGAGTCTAACAAACAATTAGAGGATGCCGTATCAGGTTTAGGTGCTTTTAATCCAGAGTTTAGAGTAGTACATCCAAACGGGCAGGTAAGAACAATCAAAGCTAGCGCAGAAGTTATTAGAGATAATGATGGCAACGCTCTAAAAGTCATCGGTGTAAATTACGACATTACAGATAAAATAAATGCGATAAATGAGCTAGAAGTAGCTAAGCAAAAAGCTGAGCAGGCAACCCAAACGAAAAGTGAATTTTTGTCAAATATGAGCCATGAGATACGTACGCCCATGAATGCAATTTTAGGCGGACTGCAGATGGTCAATACTGAGTATCTCGATGCCAAGTCCAAAGTAATGCTTAAAAATGCAGTATCGTCTTCTAAATCGCTGTTAACCATTATCAACGATATTTTGGATTACTCAAAGATAGAGAGCAATAAACTAAGCCTAGAGCAAGAGCCTTTCTCGATTAGCGATATAATTAAATCTGTGAAATTTGAAGTGGACAGCATAGTCAGTAATAAGGGTATTAAACTTGTCAGTAATATTGATGAAAATTTTAATGATCACTGGTTAGGAGACATTGTCCGTGTTAAGCAAATATTACTCAATCTTGTGTCGAATGCTGTTAAGTTTACTGAAAAGGGTAGCGTAAACATTCACTTGAGCGAAACTCTTTACCAAGAAAAGCAGGCTATTAGTCTTGAAGTGGCTGATACAGGAGTTGGAATGAGTGAGGAAGCTCAAGCTCGTATATTTGATCGTTTTTCACAGGCAGACAACTCAACAACACGTAAATTTGGTGGAACTGGGCTGGGTATGTCGATTACCCTCAGTCTTATTCTTATGATGAGAGGCACTATCGATGTAAAAAGCAATGTGGGTAGAGGCACCACTATAAGAGTCATATTACCATTAACTATAACCAATAAGAGTGTCAGCTCTTTCGTACAAAAATCTATGACTCCGCCGCCGTTGAGGGGAAAGAAAATACTAATTGCTGAGGATAACGAAATCAATCAAATTGTCATTCAGTCAATGCTCGAAGGCACTAATGCATCATTAACTATTGTAGATAACGGTAAACAGGCAGTAGAAGCAGCTAAAGAAAAGGACTTTGATTTGATACTTATGGATATACAAATGCCTGAAATGGATGGTGTTGAAGCAATGAAAAATATCATTAATTTCAATAAGCATATACCGATAATTGCACTAACCGCAAATGTAATGATTGATGACGTTGCTGATTATTTAAGCCAAGGATTTGATGCACATATAGCAAAACCAATTGATATTGCTACCCTATACGGTGTTCTGAGCTCATTTATAAAGTAAGTACTTGCTTTGTTTGTGCTTTATTGCCAGTTCGGCTTCGGCAAATCAACTTCCGCTCATAGCAAAAAGTAGACATAAGTCATTACAAATTATACTTATTAAAAAAGGCGCTTACCGTTATGGTAAGCGCCCTACTATTTTACTCATTACTTATTTTACGATTTTCATTTCGTCTAATAGGTTTTGTGCGTTATCTACTTTATCCATCACCCACAGCATGTAACGTGAATCAACATGGATTGAGCGATTAAGTGCTGGATTATAATCCCAATCGCCGATAATACTTTCGTACACGCCGTCAAATAATAAGCCTACCAGTTCGGCTTTGCCGTTTAGCGTAGGTGAACCTGAATTACCACCGGTAGTATCAACATTTGATAAAAAGTTAACCGGTACGGTATTCATGCCACCGGTGTAGTCACCAAATATTTTAGTCTTGATTTGCTGTTGCAGTTTTTCAGGCGCGTTAAATGGATCAACATTGGTGTTTTTTGCTAGTAGCCCTTCAAGTGTTGTAAACGGTGTTGCGAGCAAACCGTCTTGCGGTGAATAGCCTCCAACAGTGCCATACGTTACACGTAATGTGCTATTCGCATCTGCATACACAGGTTTATTTTGTGCTTCATTAAACGCTATGATGGCACTCATTAGCTGTGGACGCGCCGCTTGTAGTTTACCTGCAAGTGCTTTGTCTTTGTCTTCTTCAGCTTTCATTACGGCAAAGATAGCCTTCGCATATTGAATGAATGGGTCTTGGTTTTGTTCAAGCTCAGCAAATGATTGCTGAGATAATGCAATGCGCACCTCTTCATCATTAAGTGTTGAATTAGCATACATTTTCGATAGCAATGCACTGTGTTTAGCTGCATCAAAGCCGTTTTCTAGTTTAAAGGCTTTATCAACTTCTGCAAAATGCTCTTGTTTTGGCAAGGCAGCGTACAGCTCTAAAAAGTGCAGTAAAATTGCTTTATCAACGTTTGCATCAAAACGGCGACTCATGCGCTTTAAACCGGCTTCAAGTCTTGGTAAATCGCGTTCTTGATAGCCAGATTCACGTTCGTTATCAGGTTTTTGTTGCTCATACGCTAAGCGATATAAGCTACGTGCGGTACTGATCATTTGTGAGCGGTGTACATAGCCAAGCATACGATCACGCTCATTGTGCTGTTGCGATTGAGCTACTAACGCCGACAGTTCATTTAACACTTTACCGTATTGTTTTTTACGCTTACGGTCGCTGTTTATCCACGCGGTGAGATCTTGTTCAAATTGCTTTTTACGCTCATACATCGTGCCTTTATTAAAGCTTTCGATCATTGAACCGTAGTTTTTAATATAGTTGTTGTAGCCCGCTATAGTACTTTCGTAGGCGATGCGGGCTTTGCTGCCATCTTCTGAGTTTTCTTCAATCAAAGCGACATATTTTGAATTATGCTCGCGTGATTTTGGATAGCTGGTATTAAATACATAATCAACTTCAGCAGCAATGCGGTAACGGTTAGTGCGCCCAGGATAGCCTGCTACCATAACAAAGTCGCCATCTTGGACGCCTTTAGCACTGACACTTAGATATGAATCAGGCACATAAGGTACATTGTCTTCGCTAAATTCAGCCGGTTTGCCGTCTTTACCTACATATGCTCGATAAAATGAAAAGTCGCCGGTATGGCGCGGCCACATCCAGTTATCGATATCGCCACCGTACTTACCTACGCCCATGGCAGGCGCGTATGCTAAGCGTACATCTTTAATTTCTAGTGATTTGATTAAGTAAAACTCTAGACCACCGTGGAATGAATACACATTACAGCGATAATTATCGTCAGCTTCACATGCTGACACTAACGCTTTTTCGTTTTTCTCTAGCGCGTCGTAGCGCGCTTTTGCGCTGAGTTTTTCAGTGCCTTTTATTACTTTTTTAGTCACGTCGGTAACTGTTTCAGTTACATACACTCTAGAGCCGGGTGCCGCTGGTAAGTCTTCAGCCGGTGTTGTTGCTAAAAAACCGTTTTCTAAAATATTGTTCTCTGGTGTTGAGTTGTACTGCACTGAGCCATAAGCACAGTGATGATTGGTAACCACCAGCCCTTTTGGCGATACAAATGACGCGGTACAGCCACCAAGGCTTATCACAGCATTCATTGGGAACTCGGTTAATTTAGAAATCGATTTTGCGTCAATTTCTAGTCCTTTGGCTTTTAGAATTGATTCTAGATCAGGAAGTTGGTGTGGTTGCCACATGCCTTCATCAGCAAATGTTGTGCCCGATACTGCAATAGCAAGTGATGCTATGAGTGGTTTTAAACGCATTTTTTTATCCTTTTTATTGTTTCTATAACAGGTTACGCGTGCAGCCTTAGCAAGGTCAATATTTCTGCGACAAAATAGCTGCACTATTGTGTAACAAAATACTGAAAACAAATACTTCTTCGAGCTCTATTGGCAATAAAAACAACACAACAATGCAATCATTTGGTCATTTTCAATAGCTAGGATTTAAATATTATTAATAATGCACGGCCTAATTATGACTGCTATTTTTTTGATCAACCTCGCTCGTTCAACGGAGCGATTAGCAAACAGCCAGCGACAATTAGCTGCACATGGGCTAAGTTTTGAGCGTATAGATGCAATTGATGGCGCCATGCTTTCACAAGCGCAAAAAGAAATTAATTACAGTCCTAGCCTCAACAAACAAAAATACCATTACCCGCTCAGTGCTGGGCAGATTGGCTGTTACTTGAGCCATCGCAAAGCATGGCAAACCATTGTCGATAGAAAACTTGATTACGCAATTGTGCTCGAAGATGACTTTATCTTAGATACGAGTATTAATAGTGCAATTAAAAATATTGAACAATTACCGCTCACTTGGCAACTGATAAAACTCTCAGCTTATCAAAACCGTACTCGCAAAATCGCGTATCAGATACCGTTGCAGTTTGAGCAAAAATTAGTGATCCATAAAAAGCTGATGACAGGATGTTGTGCTTCTGCAATCAGTTATCAAGGTGCGAAACAATTATTAGCAGCTACTAAGACATTTGCCCGCCCTGTTGATTGTGACCTACAACATATATGGGAAACTCAAGTAACAGGCTATTCATTACTGCCGTATCCAGTCTCTCAAGATTGTGAGCAAGTAAGTGATATAAAGTCGCGTAGCAATGCCAGCGTAAAAAAATCATTTTTAGCCCGTAAAGGTCAGCAACTCAGTAGCGCGGTAAATAATCACTTTGCAACGGCGGCATTTATCAAAAAGACTAAGCGTGCTTTACCCGATGATCCTAAGTACAAAAAAGGAGCCGCAGCTCCTTTTTACTCATAACCTAGAATCATTAAATAGTATTTATTTTTTAGCGAGGTTTGGGTGCTCTACACCCATCCATGCTTTAAATAATGCCATTTGCTGTGCAGTTGCCTGTTTGTCAGCAACCAGCTTTTTATCTTTATCAAAGCTTTGTGCTAGCGTTATCGTGGTGCTTTGCAGTGCATCACGGCGGATAAAATCAATGGTTACTTTATCCCCGGCTTTAAATGTTTCTAAGCTTGATTTTAAATCTTTACCAACATGCTTTTTGTTAATTGCCACAATTTTGTCATCGCTGGTCAAACCCGCTTGCCATGCAGCGCCATCGCGACGCACATGAGTTAAAGTTAATAACTCACCAGTATTTTTTGCCATCGCATCAACACTGGCAACGGCTTTTGCATCTTTTGGACGCTCTAACATTAAGCCTACTTTTTTAAACAGTGCGTCAAAATCAATATCTGCTGGTGCATCAACATTATTTGCCCACCACTGGCTGTAATCGCGGCCCGTTAAATGTTTTAAAATAGTTTTCACGTCAGTTGCAGTAAAGCCATGCGGCATTTTATATTGATTGTAAAGTGCACGATGAACATCACGGTAGCTTTGCTTACCTTGGCTGTTCTCAAGTAAATCAATATCAAGGGCCATCGAAATCAATGAGCCTTCGGAGTAAATATTAGTACTGTAGTTACGTGCATGGTCACCACCTTGATTTATCCATTTATCAAAACTGGTTTCGCTGGCACTTTGTACTTCGCGCCCTGGCGATAATAAATGACGGTTGACGGTTTTCGTTAACACGTTTAAAAATTCATCAGTCGTGGCAATCCCTGACCGCACCATTAAATGATCTTCAAAATAACTGGTTGAGCCTTCAGCTATCCATAATAGTTTATCGTAATTAATATGCGTGTAATCGTAAGGAACTAAACCTTCAGGTCTATATGCTTTTACATTCCAAGTATGGATAAATTCATGTGCCGCGGTGCTAATAAAAGCCAGGTAATCCTCACGTGAACCAAAACGATCTCGCGGACGTTGGATAATCGTTGAGTTTAAATGCTCGGTGGCGCCACCTGCTCCTGAGGTTGCATGTATCATAAATACATAACGTTGATACGGGTAAGCATCCCAAATAATATTACCAGTAGCGACTAATTTTTTCAGATCGATAAGCATTTGCTCAACATCATAGTTGCCCTCTCCCCAAATCACTAATTCATAATCGCGGCCATCAACTGCAAAGGTGTGGTGTTGATTAATACCCGTTTCGATCGGCGAATCAACTAATACATCGTAATCTGCGGCTTTAAAACTATGCTTTGAGCCCGCACTATCCATACCTGATATTGAGCGCCATGCTTTCGGCACATCTAGCTTGACCGTTACTGGCTCTTGGCGAAATGATTCACTAAACATAAAAAAGCCTGATGCATCTATAAATGCGTGACTATCATCGATATGACGTGCGCGTTTACCTAACTCATTGGCATACACTTGATAATCAATTTTAACTTCCGTTGGTTTATCTAAATGTACTCGCCATGTACTAGCATCAATTTTTTCCCATCTTAATGCTTTGCCATTCTCACCTGTTGCTTCGAAAAAACGCACACCGTTTGCAAGGTTCAAAATTTCGTAACGGCCTGTTCGCCAAGCTGGCAACTTTACATCTAAATGTGCTTGTGCCGTTTGTGGGAATTCTACGCTAACGTTGCCTAAATGATGTTCAGGTTGAGTAACAGCGAGCGAATAATTAACATCGGCCCATGCCGAGTGAGATAATGCGGCTAATACCGATAATGCTAAAAACTTTTTCATTGCGGCTCTTAATTCATATATCAACTAATTTTATTGTGCCTGAGCGTAACAATGATGATAGAGAATGTGAATTAAAAGCGATAAATACACGTGCAGATAGGTTCAATGAATAAAAATCATCAACAAATGCTAAGTTTTTGACTTACTGACTACATTTGTGCGATTTTTGTTGTAAACTTACAGCAATGAAAGATTTAATCAATGGCGGTAACTATTAGTGTCACAACAGCTCGAAGTTTTAAACAAAAAACTTAAACAAGCCATTGATACTCGCATGGTCGTTGAACATGCACGTAAGCATCAGGTAGACACATTGACACACTTTGCAGCTAAGTTATCGTTAAGCTGTAAAGGGATGGATATTGAACTTGATAATCGCTTAGCTAAGTTTCGTAGTGCACTGGCTAAAGGGGTGGATTTTGAGTTATTCGCGCCACTCATAGACGAGATTCTCACACTACTAAAAAACCAAGAAGCACAACAGGCTACACATCAGCGTGAACTTCATAACAGTGTGCTCGATGCTGGCAAGTTACTACAAAAAACCAAAGGGTTACCGGATGATGCACGCCGAACGTTGCGTCATTTACTAGACCATGAACTGAATAATGTGCAATCGACACGGGATTTTATTCCGCTACTTAATCGTTTAGTGACTATTTATCATCAAGCATTACAAGTAAAACTAACTGTTGCAGATGGTCAACAAAGTGCTGTACAACCCAGTTTAGCAAAAGAGTTATTAAATTTAGCTAATGATCTAGTGTTTGAAGATGAATCCGCAGATCAAGTAAAAACTATCAAAAATAATATCTCTGAAACAGATTCAGTTGATGATTTATTGACCTCAGCAATAGATATTATTCGCATCATTGCCAGTAATATCAGTAAAGAGCGACAATCAGCACAAAGTTTTTTAGTGTCATTGAACCAAACGCTCGAAGAATTACATCACTCGATTGTCTCTACAAGTAAACATTCAGAAGCAATGGGAGCTGAATTTACAGCATTAAATAAGCGCATTGAAGGTAAAATTAATAATCTGACGGCACAAACCCAAAATGCCACTTCAATCTCATCATTAAAAGCCTTAGTTGATAACGAATTAAAATCGTTAAGCGAAGACTTAATTGAAAAAGAGCGCCTTGAACAGCAAGACCGTGAAATGCTATTAAGCAGTTTCCAAGAAATAAATCAACGTATTGGCAGCCTCGAAACAAAATTATCTAAATACAAAAAACGCCTGCATGAGCAACGTTTTAAAAGTTTGCTTGATGGACTTACAAAACTGCCAAATCGAGCTGCATTTGACGAACGTTTTCATCACGAGTTTCATTTGTTTGCAGTACAAGAATCAGATGTCACCTTAGTGGTGATTGATGTTGATCACTTTAAGTCTATCAACGACAAATACGGTCACAGCGCTGGAGATAAAACGTTACAAGTGATTGCTAAAGCATTGCAAATGTCAATCCGAAAATCTGATTTCATTGCTCGCTACGGCGGTGAAGAATTCGTTTTATTAATGCCAGGTATGCCCTTAGAGCATGCTAAAAGACCCCTTGAAAAACTAAGAAGAGCGGTGAAAGGAATTCCGTTCAAGTTCAGAGATAAACAAGTAGAGATAACGGTTTCTATCGGTGCCACTCAGTTTAAAAAAGGTGATACCCCATTGGGCGCTTTTGACCGCGCCGATGATGCCCTCTACAAAGCAAAAAATACCGGTCGTGATCGCTTGTGTATCAATGAATAACTACGACCGACCCAGTGCTTTTTATAGCAAGGAGAACGCCTATGTTAATACAGTTAAACCCGACAGGTGTGTTAGATTTACTGTCGCAGCTCGAAGTTGATTTATTAGAACAATCGTCTAACAGTGAACGCTATAAGTTATTTAGAAACTGTGCGCTAGCTGTTCTTAATGTTGGCAGTCATACTGACTCAAGCTCAGAGATTTACAATAAATATCAAGATTTTGATATTCGCTTACTAAGCCGTGAGCGAGGCATAAAAATTGAGCTACTGAACCCTCCGACTACCGCTTTTGTTGATGGTGAAATAATCACCGGAATTCATGAACATATTTTCTCAGTTATACGTGATATTTTATTTATTTGTCAAAAATACGAAAAAGATTTAACCGAACAAAAAGCCATTACACATATGGTTTTTGATATGTTGCGTAATGCCGCAGCGCTTCGCGTAAATAGCGATCCAAGTATGATTGTCTGCTGGGGTGGTCATTCAATTAATGAAAACGAATATAAATACACTAAACAAGTAGGCTACGAGCTTGGTTTACGAGGCTTAAATATTTGTACTGGCTGTGGCCCCGGTGCCATGAAAGGCCCGATGAAAGGCGCAACCATTGGACATGCAAAACAGCGCAACACCAACAACCGTTATTTAGGTTTAACAGAGCCTAGTATTATTGCCGCAGAGCCACCAAATCCGATCGTCAATGAACTAGTTATTTTACCAGACATTGAAAAACGCCTTGAAGCCTTTGTACGCACCGCCCACGCTATAATTATTTTTCCTGGCGGCGCTGGCACTGCCGAAGAGTTATTGTATTTACTTGGCATTTTACTTCACCCTGATAATGCCAAACAGTCGTTACCGGTTATTTTAACTGGGCCGAAAGAAAGTGAAAATTACTTTAGCGAATTATGCCAGTTCATTGAAATGACGTTAGGTAAAGAGGCGCTTGATAAATTTGAAGTTATTATTGATAACCCAGAATTAGTTGGGATCAAACTCAAATCTGCAATGGCAAATGTGCGTGATTACCGCAAGAGTCAGGGCGATGCATATTACTTCAACTGGACGTTAAAAATTGAAAATGAATTTCAGCAACCTTTCGCGCCAACTCATGCCAATATGGCTGGGCTTGATTTACATTTAGACCAAGAAAAGCAATTACTAGCCGCTAATTTACGCCGTGCATTTTCTGGTATTGTTGCTGGTAATGTCAAAGACGAAGGCATTCAAGCCATTAAACAACATGGCCGGTTTATCATCAGCGGTGAGCCGACTTTAATGAACGCCATGGATAAACTGCTGCAAGCATTTGTTGAGCAAGGAAGAATGAAACTCCCAGGCAGTCAATATGTTCCATGTTATGAAGTCAAAGCATAAGGGTTAATGTATTCGTGTCAGGTCAGTTACTTTTAATCGATGCGCTTAATTTAATTAGGCGCATTTATGCAGTTGATAGTAATCAAAATAAAGGCAGTGATGAGCAAATGATAAATACCTGCTGCGCGCGGGTAGCTCACGCTTGTGAAAAACTTATAAAGATCACCCAAGCAACACATGCTATTGCTGTATTTGATGGTGATAAAAGCTGGCGTTATCATTATTACGCTCAATATAAAAGCAGCCGTGCCCCCATGCCTGAAACTCTGAAAAATTCATTAGATAAATTTAAACAGGCAATTGAGCAAACGGGTATTGTGGTGTTTGCCCCAGTAAATGATGAAGCTGATGATATTATCGCCACGTTAGCCCATAAAATGGCGCAAAATCAGTTGTATTGTACAATTGTTTCCACTGATAAAGGGTTTCTACCTAGCTTAAATAATTATATTAATGTGTATGATTATTTTAAAAAAGAATATTTAGATCATCACTCTATCGTACAACGTTTTGGTGTTGAGCAAGCTCGATTAATTGATTTTTGGGCAATGGCTGGTGATAAAACTAATGATATCCCTGGTATTAAGGGAATTGGTACTAAAACAGCACAAGAGATTATTAGTAAGCACGCAGATATAACATTCGCAATAGAGGATGAAACGTTCTCTGCAGCAGTACGTAAAAAGTTAGCAACAGGAATGGCTGACTATATTACCTCGAAACATTTGGTTGGTTTACGTACAGATATTAACTTAGGCTTTAGTTTAAAGCAGTTAAGACTCAATTAATCGCATTCACGTAGCACTGAATTTGAACTATGCGTATACTGAATTTAAGTCTCAGCGTAAGAGTGCACAATGTTTAAGAAGTTTTTTCGCTATCTCATATTAGGTTTAGGTGTATATGCCTTAATCGCTACTTTGGTCATTACTTTTTATAAAGATGATCCGCAAGCGATGATATGGCAGGACCGAGAAGCGTTCAATAAACGTTATATCGCTAAATTAAGTATCGAAACACCGACTAACTTAAACACTGTATTAGAGTATTTAGGCAGTCCAGATCTAACATTCGCTAAACGTGATAACGAAGAGGTATGGCAAATTATTTTTTACCGTACTCAACATATCAAATCAGATGGGATCACGACTATGGATGAGTGTACTGGTTTACTGTTTAAAAATGGCGAATTGATTTTGTGGGGACCAAGTGCATTTGATGCATTTGAGCAACGCGGGTAATTGATTATTTATGGATGAACTCTGCGCACAAGATCTTGCCAGCCTATTTGAAAAGACTGACAAATTATTAAGGTTTTATCATAATAGAAGTCAGTGGCCACAAATTTATCCGCTGTTAACACAACTGGCTGAGCAATATTATAAACTCTATGATTCACATCCAAATGCAATGCAAGCCCAACTTACTCTATATGCAGAAACACAAGGTTATACAACCAACTTAGTAGTCAATCAATGTGTCATTGTCGCCGCATTTTGTCGCAGTTTAAGTTACGACAGTAAAATCAGCCAATTGCTTATTTGTGTGTGTTTAACTAACTATTTATGTGTGCAAACACAAACCAATAAGTTGGCCCTGCGCCAACCTCTTACCCAACAAGAAAAAAAGCAATGGCAGTCGCGTCATCAGCTAGCAGTTAAGTTACTGCAATCAGCTAACATTGCCACTGATCATATTGCGGGTATTTTAGCGCGCTTAAATAAGTATAAGCAGGCCTTGCTAAGCACGCCAAAAATCATGATCTATGATGGACCAACGACGTTAGTTGCGTTAGCAAATATTATTGCGATGAACATTACTTATCGTACCCAAAATGATCATATCGACATCTATAAAGCAGTGGCTGATATTTATATCCGTACTCCCAACCTGTTTGCCCAACAAGCATTAAAAGCATTAATCGGTCATTTTGGCCCTTACCTGCCAGGCTCTTTAGTTAATTATAGCGATCAGCAGCTCACGTATATTGGTAAAAACCACCAGCAACGGGATTTATTAATTGCGTTGCATGAGCAGCAAAAAACCAAATGGTATAGTGTTAAGGCAAAGCTAGAATCGCATTCAAAACAACGCCCAAGTAAAGACAAGCGATTATTGTTTAGCGTATGGTTCAATGAACACATAGCTCCCGCTATTGAAATTGTAAACGTTGAAAAACAACAATTACTAATGTTGATAAGCCAAGTTAAAATACAAAAGGAATACTCATACAGTGCCCTTGCTAAATTACTCAACAATCATCCAGCGACAATAGAGTTACTTCGTGAAGCAGTGAAGCCTTATAATAAAGAGCAGCTAGCAGGCAAAGATTTACGCCATTGTTTATCAATGGTCGGCTTATATAATGCGCCAGCAATCATTCAACGGGTGCTCTTTGAGCAATTAGTAAGCCACCAAGCGCATCCATTAATGCAACATATACAATTACGTTTACAGGCAATAATAAGTTTATTAAACCAACTGGTAAGTCGTGATCAACACAACCAGTTCGAGCACCTAGCTCTGCCTATTTATGGTTACGTTAATTATTTGATTGAATACTGTAGCACCACAATTAGCCGTAAGACAGTGTATGAACACTCACCTAAAAGTGATGTAAGTATGCCCTTTGCGTGGCTATTTGGTGTCACGGTTCATGACAGTGGGCATTTATCGGCTTATTTACTTGAATTGCTTGGTGACAACCCATGGACACAAGCGCTTTTAGATGCTGAGCAGCAAAAAAAACAACACTTATCTGCAGAAGCACAATTATGGGTTGCAATAAAACTCGTCGTTATTAAGGTGTATCAACCCAACGCAATACAAAGTAGTTGGCAAACACACACTTTTGACCAAGTATTAAAACGCTTAGATTGGCAGTCCAGCGAGGATTTTTATGCGCAGCTTCCAAGCCTAGGTTTAAGCAATAGCGTATGAATATTTATTAGACATAGTGACTAATTTAGTGCGTTTTCGTGGGTTTTACTGGCAAAAAGTTGAATAAATTGCTATAAAAGCCGCTTGTATTTTCAAACTCATTCACGTAAATAATCTAACAAGTTATCGCAGTTTAATAATGCGTCACATTTACGTGCATTTCTAACTCGTAATAGGAAAAGTTCATGGCCAAACAAACCATCACAGTGATCAAAGGCGACGGCATCGGTCCGAGTATTATTGATTCAGCCCTTGAGATCTTAACAGCCGCAGGGTGCGATTTTGATTATGAATTCGTTGATGCAGGTCTTGCTGCCTTAGAAAAAACCGGTGAATTATTACCACAAGATACCATTGATACTATTGCGCGTAATAAAATCACTCTTAAAGGCCCACTAACAACTCCTGTTGGTGAAGGTTTTACTTCAATCAATGTAACATTACGAAAGCAGTTTGGTTTATACGCCAATGTGCGCCCAGTAAAATCATTTGTTGGCACCAAAGCTCGTTATGAAGACATTGATATCATCACGGTACGTGAAAATACGCAAGGTATGTATTCAGGTTTAGGCCAAGTGACATCAGAAGATGGCAACGAAGCACAAGCAATGTCTATGATCACCCGTGAAGGTGCTGAAAAAATTGTTACTTTTGCCTACGAACTAGCCGTGCGTGAAGGCCGTAAAAAAGTGACAGCGGTTCACAAAGCTAACATCTTAAAATCAACTTCAGGTTTATTCTTAAAAGTAGCTCGTGAAGTTGCGGAACGTTATCCTGAAATTGAATCAACTGAAATGATTGTTGATGCAACCTGTATGAAACTGGTAATGAGCCCTGAAGAGTTTGACGTTATCGTTACGACAAACCTGTTTGGTGATATTTTATCTGATCTATGTGCTGGTCTAGTAGGCGGCTTAGGTATGGCACCTGGCGCTAACATCGGTGAAGATGCAGCAATCTTTGAAGCAGTTCATGGCAGCGCACCTGATATTGCTGGTAAAAACTTAGCAAATCCAACCTCTGTTATTTTGGCATCTATTCAAATGTTAGAGCATTTAGAAATGGGCGAAACTGCAGAGCGTATTCGCAGTGCTGTAGCTGACGTAATTAAATCGGGTGATCGTACCACTCGCGATTTAGGTGGCAGTCACGGTACTACTGACTTCACACAAGCTGTTATCGACCGTTTATAAACCAAATCTAGATTATTAGCATTATAATAAAAGCCAGTATTTACTGGCTTTTTTGTAACTTAGTTTATGCTTGCATCTTTGTTCGAAAACTGAGCGGTAGCAGTAACAATAACCAAAATAGACTTCCACCGCTGGAGCCTGAACTGGCAACTTGTTTTTGCACTGTTACAGTAAGCTTGCTAGCAGGTAAGGTGTTTTTTATGCCATTTTCAGAGGTATCAGTCACGGTCAGTGTCACCACATAACTTCCCGCTTGGCTATAAGTGTGTGTAGGATTAGCCTGTTGGCTTACAGCATTGCCATCTCCAAAATCCCAGCTGTAAGTGTAATTATTAAACCCGCCTTTGGTATCACTGTTAAAATTAACCAGCAAATCTTTTGCACTGTAACTGGCCTGTGTTGTAAGTAATACATCTGCCGACACTTGGGTTGCAAAAGACTGCATAGCGCCATTTGCATCAGTTACAATAACGCTCAAGGTATAATCGCCACTGTATTCATAGCGGTGGTTAATGCTCTGCCCTTTCGCAGTTGAGCCATCACCTAATTGCCATGCATAGTCATAAGGTGCTTGACCACCTGATACAGTGACTTTTGCAGTTACATTGCCTTTCTCTATATTGGTATCCACACTGGAAATTGATAGCGGCGCAGTAAGCACAAAAGTCATCGATTCTTGAAACTGCTGCCCTTGTTCATTAGTACGAGTAAAACCCACAGTGTAACTACCATAATCGGCAAATGTATGACTTGGATTCAATTCATCACTGCTTTGGCCATCCCCAAACTGCCAGTTAAAACTATCGGTTGGGGTCAACGCCATTCCTTTAATTTCAAAACTCGCTTCGAGATCATTAGTAATTACATTGATCCCAGACTGTGGTGTATAGCCTAAATTCAATTCAATTGAGCTATTATTAATCGCTTGCTCAACAATAGAAAAACTAAAACCAAACTGTGAAACTTTTACACCAGAGGCCGGTTGCGTGGCAAAACTGTAATCATTATTATCATTAAACTCAGTGATTGCTGCTAACTGCGTATCGCCTAAACCTTGGCGCTGATCATAAAGACTAAAAGCAGCATCTCTTAACTGAATCGTAGTACTGGCAGGTACGCTGCTGTTACCTTTTGCAATGGCATTTTGATCGGCATCAACAACCAGTATAAACCCTTCGCCAATATGCTCAGGAGTATTATTATCTGTATACTGTTCATTAGCAGACCAAAGTAATAAACCCGGTGAATACTGCTCAACTTGTAAACCACTATCAATTCCTAAATAACTACGTAACTGTAAATAGTAATTGTGTGGTTTTGTATAGATGTGATCCCCCACTCGGCTAAAGCCATCAAGTTGTGCTTGTGTTGACTGCTCTGCATTATCTTGCCAAACGAAAGTATCACCTTGGCTAATGGTCATATCATCAACAACTAGACCAAAATAATGAGTATAAGTGTCCGTTTTATAGTTAAAACTAAGCGTAATTGTTTGACCAGCATAAGCTGATAAATCAAAACGATGCCGTAAATAATTATTCGGCTGCTGAGCGTCATTTACTGAACTTGAAGACCCTGTTATATATGGACCAATGTCTCCATAAAATGGATTAACCGCTTGGGTATATTGCGACGCAATAGGTTGGGCGTTTACTAATACTTGAGCATAATCATAATGCGCTTCAATGCTGTAATAAGCACTTAAATCAAGATAAGTAGGCTGCGTACTTGCAGGTATATTAACTGTAAATGTCATACTTTGTGAAACATTATCGCCACTGCCAGAGTAATATTGCAAGTGCCCTTCTACCGCTTGATAAAACGGCTGTAAATTAGTTGGCAGGGTGATTTTCAACTGGTTTAATTCAGTTGATACCCCACTACTATGGCGAAGTATTTGCTGTTGATTGGTATCGATTTCGTCTAACGATATCGTCGTTTGATTAAGCCAGTTTCCTTGATAACGGTTTTGTAAATATTCGAGTGCATAAGGACTGAACATCACCGGCTGTGAACCGCTAGGTGAGCCTGCCCAACTACCACCAGACATAACTGACCATAATGCCACAGGCTCACCAAGCGCACTGCCGGTTAAATCATATTCATCAGGCAAACCTAAGTCGTGACCAAACTCATGTACCACCACACCAATACCAGCGTCGATAGGATTGATAGTATAACCAAATAAACGAATACTACTGCCATCAACCGCACTTGGCTGATTGTTTTGATCGTACACATAAAAACGATGTGACCAAATTGCATCAGTACCCAATATACCACCACCGGCTTCCTCACCTATACTCGAGTGGAAAATCATAACATGGTCAATAATGCCATCAGGTTCATTGGTGATCCCATCACCATCACGATCATCCAAATCTGTTAAATCATAATCGGCTAAATTAATATTAAATTTGGCTACGGCTTTTTCTACCGCTTCATGCACTAAACTTGGTGCATCAATATCATTATTTCCCCCTTGGCGAGCCCCATAACTTTTCGCATCATTATCGGCTGTTACCCAGCCATAAACTTGACCCGTAAATGCTAAGCTTTCCCCTGAGGCTTGCTGATAATATTGATATGCTGTTTGCAAAGTTTGCTGCTGAGGTCCTGAGTAACCATCAGTAGCGAATAACATTTGTTGGTAATGCTGCTGACTATAGCTTGAGTAGTACATATCGCTGTCAGCTGCGGCTAAGCCATTATCATCATGAGGTAAGTCAGGAAAATCAACCAATATAGCCAACACTTTTACGGTATTTTTTTTCGAATTAGGTAACTGCGAAGACACAATCGCTAAGCGCTGAGCCATTTTTCGTTGTTGAGTTAAAACTTGAGGGTTTAGTTGCCGACGTGAATGCACTGATCCACCACGGCCAATATAATCAGATAATAATTTATCATTCGCTATTTTATCGTCAAGCTGCCCGCGTTTATCTAACCAATATAAAATTCGCTCTTTATTAACGACACCAATATCAGTTGGGCTACTATTTTGTGGTATTGCCACACTATGTTGACTTAACAATACCAAAGTCAGTGCACATAACAATTGTGAGTATTTCACAGGATCACCTATCAACAACTTCATAAAGATAATAATAGCTAATAATTTATATACTTACATTACAGTTATAGGTACACCTTGAATACCCCAACAAATCAAAAAGCATAATTTCTTTATTTTCCACGGTTAATAATGCGATCTAAAGCAATTTTTAAGTAGAAAAACAATTAATTTGGAATTTTAATGCAACATTGCCGTTTTGGCTGTTGACATTAGCTGGCAAAACCTTTAAAAATAAGGCTATTGAATTAGTAGACTTAGTGTGTATTTGGCTATTACGGCGCAATAACTCATTAAAATTTACATAACAAATACCGAGAAGAAAAATAACATTATGAAATATCAATTTCACCTAGTCACTGTACTCGTACTGGTCTTAGTTTTAAGCCCAGCGGGGATGTATTAGAAGGTGAAATAGCTTTTTAAAAACCCCCGCCCTAAGCGGGGGTTTTTTTATGCATTTAAATTATACGGTAATTGCACAGAATAAATGGGGAGTGCGTGCAATAGCACATTATTACTCATGATAATAATCAATCGGTAACTGGCACACAGAGGAATGAGGATGAGTACACAACAATATAATGGCTCCGAACTAGTTGTTCAGGCATTAAAGGCATTGAAGGTAAAATATATATTTGGCTACCCCGGTGGCTCAGTATTAGATCTTTATGACGCATTATTTCAGCAAGATGATGTTGAGCATATTTTAGTTCGTCATGAGCAAGCAGCAACCCATATGGCTGATGGTTATGCACGTGCCACAGGTGAAGTGGGCGTAGTATTAGCAACATCAGGTCCAGGTGCGACAAACTGTATAACGGGGATCGCTACAGCCTATATGGATTCTATCCCTATGGTAGTGCTATCCGGTCAAGTGCCGACTAACTTAATTGGTGATGATGCATTTCAAGAAACCGATATTGTTGGTTGCTCTCGGCCAATCGTAAAACACAGTTTTAACTGTCGTAGCGCAAAAGATATTCCTAAAATTTTGGCTAAAGCATTTTATATTGCAAGTACTGGACGCCCAGGTCCTGTGGTCGTAGAACTGCCAAAAGATATGTTAAACCCTGCACTTAAATTTGATTTTGAGTTTCCAGCAACCACAGAGCTGAGAACCTATAGTCCAAATACCAAAGGCCACCCAAAGCAAATTCGCAAAGCCGTTGCCGCTATTTTAGAAGCTAAAAAACTGGTCATTTACTCAGGCGGCGGGATTATTATTTCTAACACTTCAGAGCAACTGACTCATTTGGTTGAATCACTCAATGCACCAATAACTAATACCTTAATGGGATTGGGGGGTATTTCCGGTGTTCACCCTAATTTCGTTGGTATGCTAGGTATGCACGGGAGCCTTGAAGCAAATAAGGCGATGGCAAATGCCGATGTGATCTTAGCTCTGGGCGCCAGATTTGATGACAGGGTAACCAATAACGTGAAGAAATTCTGTCCCAATGCGACGATTGTTCATGTTGATGTTGATCCAACCTCTATTTCAAAGACGATCAAAGCTCACATTCCAGTCGTCGGTTGTTTATCAACCGTACTTGAGCAATTACAAACAGCCATAGATAAAAGTCCAATCAAAATTGATCGTAGTGCTCAAGAAGATTGGTGGCGTCAGATCATTAGCTGGCGTGAACAAAAATGTTTAAGCTACAGCACTGCGGGCGATAAAATAAAACCTCAGGCCGTCATTGAAGCAATTTATAAAGCCACCAATGGTGATGCCTATATAAGCTCTGATGTAGGTCAGCATCAGATGTTTGCGGCGCAGTACTACCCGTTTAAAAACCCGCGCCAATGGATCAACTCAGGGGGTCTTGGCACTATGGGCTTTGGTCTGCCAGCGGCAATGGGAGTGAAACTTGCCTTCCCGGATAAAGAATCAGTGTGTGTCACCGGTGATGGTTCGATTCAAATGAACATTCAAGAACTTTCGACATGTTTACAATATAACTTGGCTGTAAAAGTGGTGTCACTGAATAATCGCTCTCTGGGTATGGTGCGTCAATGGCAAGATATGGTCTATGGCGGTCGTCACTCATCGTCGTATATGGAATCGTTACCTGATTTCGTCAAACTTGCTGAAAGTTATGGCCATGTCGGTATTCGCGTTAATACTCTTGATGAACTACAGCCCGCAATCGATAAAGCCATGTCGATCACTGACCGTTTAGTGTTTTTAGATATTCTTGTTGATGAAAATGAACATGTATACCCAATGCAAATTAAGCTTGGAGCAGTTGATGAAATGTGGTTACGTAAAGGAGTGAAAGCATAATGCGTCGTATATTATCTATTTTACTTGAGAATGAACCAGGGTCATTATCGCGTATTGTTGGCCTATTCTCACAACGAGCTTATAACATTGATAGTTTAACAGTTGGCACAACAGACGATCATTCTTTATCACGTATTACTATCACTACCATGGGTGATGACCGTGTGGTTGAGCAAATCACTAAACAGGTAAATAAATTAGTTGATGTATTAAAAATTATTGATCTAACTGAAATGGCGCATATTGAACGTGAGCTGCTATTAGTAAAAGTATTCGCTCAAGATGAAGCTAAGCGAGCTGCAGTAACACGGGTGGTAGATGTATTCCAAGGTGCTATTTTAGACATGGGTCGCAACAGCTACACATTGCAGCTTGTTAGTAGCACAGATAAAATTGAATCGTTTTTAGATACCTTACGCCATGAGACTGACATAATTGAAGTTGTACGCTCTGGTGCGGTAGGTATTGGCCGCGGTGATAAAGCACTAAAAGCTTAAACCTTAGATTAATGAGCAGATACAAAAAAAGGGCTAATCAGCCCTTTTTTATTTAACCAATCTAATTGATTAAGGATTAACTTGATCTTTAAGACCTTTACCTGCTTTAAAGCTTGGGATAGTTGCCGCTGAAATTTGGATTTCGGCACCAGTTTGTGGATTACGGCCAGTACGTGCAGCACGCTCTTTTACAGAGAAAGTTCCAAAACCAACTAGTGCAACTGAATTACCTTCTTTTAAAGAAGAAGTAACAGCACCAGTGAATGCGTCAAGTGCGCGTGTAGCTGCTGCTTTAGAGATTTCTGCATCAGTAGCGATTTTTTCAACTAATTGAGCTTTATTCATTTGTTAAATTCCTATTCGTTATTATTTTGCCTTCGCAAAACCTATCTTTATGCATTTTTTAAGTATTGGCAACAGCAAAATGCTTTTTTCACGTAAATTCTTAAAAAATGAGTAAATTTTAAATAATTGCCGAAATAAATATTGATTTAAAGATTAACCAACAATGAACTTAAGCACTATTTAGTAAATCAATATGGTAATTTGTTGATCAATCAACTTTTTCGATAACTAAGGTTACTTCCCCAACCTCAATGCCAAACTTATCAATTGCTGTACGGTTAATCAAGCGTGATTGTGTTACCAGATACATCCAATCATCTAAATTAACTTCAATGGTGTCATCTCCATAAGGTAGTTTTAGGGTATATTGCCAATGAAAAACACTGCCATTACTTTTCCCTTTCGCGATACCTATGACATCACCTGCAGTGCCAGTTAAAGTATTGTCTGCATTGAGTGTTATGTTCCACACTCGACGTTGAGTTTCACCGTCATCGTAAACAAAATCTTCCTCTATAACACCGTTATTGCCATCCCAGCTCGCATTCATGTCAACAACCATCTTACGGGTTAATTCACCTTTATAATCTTGGACAACGCCGTAGGCTTTCAATTTGCCACTAAAAAATTGTTTAAAATTAAATTCTGGCTGACTTCCTTGGTAATACTCAACATCTGGCGCAGCACAACTGCTTAATAAAAATGTGCAACTAAGTAAAAATAATGTAGTAATTCGCTTCATGTTATTGCCCTATTAGTTGTTTTCGCATTTGTGGCTCAGAGGTATCGGCGTCAAGCCAAATAGCTAAGAAGTTATCCGCAAAACCATTTTGCTCTATAGCCCCTAACTTTTTACCATTAAAATAAAATGTGCCAATACCATTTTCATCCGTAATGAACGATAGCGATTCACCTTTTTTGATATCTGGCCAAAGCGCAGCTAACTGTGCATCGTATTTACTAATAATCTCTTTTTTACCCAAATGCTGCCATTGTTCGTTTGTCGCTTTGATTATGTCCTTTGCAGCAAAATCGCGTAAATAGGTCAATGTCAGTTTAGTGGGGTGATTACCAAACTGATAGGTCCCAGATGGGGTTGCTAACTGCGCCTGATAGACATCCCAAAATAGATACTCAAAACGAGCCTCACCGACCACTTTAAAATCAGCTGCAAAGCTTCGGCTGCATATCAATACAATTAAAATGATTAGCCCTTTAGTTAATCTTGCTATCATTACCGGACTCCAAATTTCTAAGTTAAATAGTTACACCTGTATGCTCATTTGTGTTCAGAAACTAACAGGTACTTTTTGCTGTATGTGTTTATCATCCTGATAAAATTAAACATAAACGACCAAGCTAAACCATATATAAGCCAAAATTGCCAGACTACAGGATGAACCTCTAACGCCCCAAAGCGTGCACCAGCAATATAACTTGCGGGGGCAAAAACCGCACAGAGCAACAGCGCTAAATACCAAGGCGTGCGATGCAAAAATTGCATTGACGTATTGATGGTTAAGAGTAAGGCACACCAAAGTAATACAAACCACAATGGAAAGGGCGATATACTAAAAGATAAAAAGCCAACCTCAACCATCAAATATTCAAAGCTTAACGAGATCATTAAGCCATAGCACAGTAACAGCATATCTTGTTGCTTTTGTTGCGACAGACATAACATCACTATAATGATTAATAAAATCGGTATAATAGCGCGCTGCTCAAGGAATAATGCTAAAAACCACACTCCTTGAAACAGCAAAAAATTAATAACTGAGCGCAATGTCATCACTTGAATGGTTAAAACGCGGTTTACGGGCAACTAAATGCACTGTACTGGTTACTCGCGCCCTAAATGCGCCTTCACAGTAAGCTAAGTAAAATAACCATAATCGATAAAAGCGCTGGTCGAACTTAACTTTGTCGATTTCTGGCCAGCTTGCGATAAACCGTGTGCGCCAATCAGCTAAGGTTCTTGCATAATGAACGCCGATATCGTTAATACTGTGTACCACCATGTCTGATTGACTTTTTATTTGCTTATTCATTTCATCAATACACGGTAAACAACCACCAGGGAAGATATACTGCTGAATAAAATCAGAATTTTTCAGGTAATGTTGATAGCGTTGATCAGCAATTGTAATTGCTTGGATCAGCATTGCACCACTGTCTTTGAGTAAGTCATTACATTTTTTGAAAAAGCTGGGTAGGTATTCATGACCAACCGCTTCTATCATTTCTATTGACACTAGCTTATCATAACTGCCTTCGAGTAAACGATAATCTTGTTTCAATAAGGTTATCTTATCTTCAAGCCCCAACTGGGTAATTTTTTCTGCCACAAACGCATGTTGCTCATCAGAAATAGTTGTAGTAGTAACGTGGCAGTCATAATGTGTTGCAGCATGAATGGCAAACGCTCCCCACCCTGTGCCAATTTCAATAACAGTTTCACCGGGTTGTAAATCTACTTGTTGGCAGATTAAATCAAGCTTATGGCTTTGTGCTTGCTCAAGAGAAGCATCTTTTGATGGGTATACAGCGCTTGAGTAAAGCATTTCAGTGCTTAAAAATGATGAATACAACTCATTGCCTAAATCGTAATGAGCAACAATGTTTTTCTTTGAACCTTGCTCAGAATTTTTGTTTTTACGGTGGTTTATTCGATTGTAAAGATTACTAATAAATGCAAACTTACGTTCAAATTGGTCCAGTTGAGCCTGATTAATGGCAAAAATTTCAATCAACTGAGTTAAGTTAGTACATTCCCACTGGCCTAAAATATAAGCTTCGCCAGCTCCGACACTGCCAGAGAGCGCAAATGCTTTATACATTGCCGGATTATTGACAACTACTTTAGCCTGTAAGTGACTTTGAGGATCACCAAAGTGTTGAACGTCGTTACCATCAACTAGGGTAATTGCGCCAACTTCAATGCTATCAAACGCACCAATAACTAACTTTTTATACAGCTTACTTAACAAGCTACTTGATGCGTTATCAGCTAAACTGGATACTTTTTCCATCTCATGACCTTCATTATTTTAGCTTATCAATTCTTGCCTGAGTGACCTAAAAAAGGCACTCGCTTACAAAATAGTTTAAACGCCTGTACGTAAATTCCTTTCATCACAGTGATGGTCATGGCAGGAAAACGTTTCAGTAACGCAGTAACCGCAGCACGACTGAGTGACTGGCGTTGTAAACGCAAACTGGCAGTAAATAATAGCGTATTATCTTTTTTATTTTCTATATGGATCATAGTATTGTGCTTTGTTAAACGCACTTTCCAGTGGTAATCCATATCTAAACTCATAAATGGTGATACGGAGAAAGCCTTTTTAAAGTTCACTTTCTTGTGTAAATCAACCAAGTAATAGTGTCGCTCGTTCCAGGGGGTATTACTCACTTCAGCAACCATATAGGGAAAATCGCCATCAGCCGTTTCATAGAAGAAAAAGTTAACTGGGCTAAAATACACCCCAAAACAGCGCAGCTGTCCGAGCATATAAACATTACTAAACGGAGCAGTAATCCCCAGCTCGACAATTTTATCAATTGCTCGTTGTTTGATTGGTTGTTGAGTATCTAAATCACGATTAAGATAATCGGATTGTTTAAATTTAAGTGCTTTAAAGCCTGTTGTTCCAAGCCAAGGGTGAACACCATCAAGTTGCTGAGGAGCATTAAGATCAACCCACATCATGTACAACTGATAATTAAAGCTATGCGCTTTAATTGCTAATCGGTGATGACGAACATCACCGATTAAAAGTGCACTATTCAAATTCAACCCCAAGTTTGCGAGCAACATCTACAGCGCTTTTCACGCCGTCTTCGTGAAATCCGTTATACCAATAAGCGCCACAAAAATAACTGTTATTGGCTCCATCAATAAGCTGTTTCTGTTGCTGAGCAGCAATAGACGTTTTATTGAATACTGGATGATGATACGTAAATTCTCGGAGTATTTTAGTTTTATCAATTCCCTCGCGGTGATTAAGCGTGACACAAAATTGCGTTTTACTTGTTATGCCTTGCAAAATATTCATTTGATAAGTTACAACAGCAGCTTTATCAAGATTATCGGTAAGTAGATAATTCCAACTGGCCCATGCGGCTTTACGTTTTGGCAACAAAGCAGTGTCAGTATGCAAAATCACTGAATTTTCAGTGTAGGGAATGGCTGATAAAATTGCTTTTTCATCTGTGCTTGGGTTTTCAAGTAAAGCGAGAGCTTGATCAGAATGACAAGCAAAAATAACTTTATCAAATTGCTCAACGGTACCATTTTTCAATCGGATCAACACTTGCTCTGGGGTGCGAAAAATAGACTGTATATCCGTGTTCAATTTTATTTTATCTTTAAAACCACTGATCAATGGATTGATATATTCCCTTGAACCACCGGGAATAACATACCACTGCGGACGATTAGTAATATCTAATAAGCCATGATTGAAAAAGAATTTTACAAAAAACTCAACGCCAACATTACTCATTTCTTTAATACTTGTTGACCAGATAGCCGCGCCCATTGGCAAAATATAATGGTAACGAAAAAAATCATTAAAACCATGTTGGTCGAGCAACTGACCTAGCATCTGCTCACTTTGGTAGTCGTTGTCATGATATAGTTTTTTACACAACGTGTTAAAACGCACAATATCACTAAGTAACTTCCAAAAACGCGGACGAAATATATTGCGCTTTTGAGCAAACAAACTGGCAAAGGTGTGGCCATTATATTCAAAACCAGTTTGCTGATTATGCACACTAAAACTCATTTCTGTCGGTTGTCGTTCAACGCCGATGCGCTTTAACAGCTTTTCAAAATAAGGGTAAGTGCGATCATTAAAAACAATAAAGCCAGTATCAATAGCACGCTTAACACCATCAACCTGTATATCTATCGTTGCGGTGTGCCCACCAATGTAGTTGTTTTTTTCAAATACCGTAATATCATACTTTTTGTGCAACAAATGCGCGCAGCTTAATCCTGCAATTCCAGAACCTATAATTGCTATTTTTTTCAACGACTTAATCCTTTTGCAAGCATGAGCCAAATTGGCAGCGGCAACATGCGTAAACATTTTAAAATAAGGGTGAAACGATAAGGAAAATGCACCTCTTTGCGGCGCTTAGCGACCCCTTTGATAATATAATTTGCCGCTTTTTCTGCAGTAACTGCCATTGGCATTGGAAAATCGTTTTTTTGAGTCAACGGTGTTTTAACAAAGCCTGGGTGCACTAAGGTTACGTCAATATCAGCTAAATCAATGGCTAAACTTTTTGCTAAGTAACTGACCCCAGCTTTTGATGCGCCATATGCTTCAGAGCGCGGTAACGGTAAATAAGTTACGCTTGAACTGACAATCACCAACTGACCACCGGACTTTATCCTCGGTAGTAAAGCCTCAAGACAGTAACCCATCGAAAGCAAATTAGTAGTAACAACGCGGGTAAACAATGCACTGTCAAAATTACGCGCATCATCGATATACTCACAATTGCCAGCATTAAGAATAACGCGATCAAATTGCGTATAAGCAACAGTGCTACTTCGTATTGCTTGTAAATCAGTAGCGTCAAACTGACAACTTTCAATATTCGTTAGTTGCGCAAGTTCGTTTAGTTTTTCTTGGTTACGCCCACAAGCGATCACTGTGTCCCCGGCTTGCGCATACAGTTTCGCAAGTTGTTCACCAATACCTGATGTTGCACCTGTTATAAGCGTGATCATTATTCCGCTGCCTTATTATCTATGTATTTAATAATTGAACCGAGAATAGGGATATGTCGATAAAGTAATGCACCAGCATCAAAGTAGTCTTTATGAAGGCTGATTTTGTCACCAGTAAATGTTAACTTGCTATGGCCTGCTACAGCTATTTGCTGGCCATTACTAAGCTTTGGATGGCGATAATACATAGTCCAGTAAACAAAAGCATTATCGCCTACACTAACAGCATCACTGATATCAAACGTGCATTCAATAACATTGCTATAAAGTTTAGCAAAATATTGATGTAAGTCAGCTAAACCATCGACTTCATGCAATGGATCAGAAAAGTGAATGTCTGCAGCATAAATATCACTCAGTAAATGTAGATTTTCTTTACTTAGCTTTTGGTATATCGCGATAAATTTATCTGTTCTGTGGTTGCTCATATCATACCTTAAATGCATCAAGCGCTCGTAAGCGAGCGGTTTTATGATCAACGATTGCTGGCCAATAAACTGCTTTTGCTTTGCCGCTTTTCGCTAAATATTCATGTGGAAAATGAATTTGCTTATTCGGCACATTTTCCAACTCCGGTATATATTTACGAATAAAATGACCATCAGGATCAAATCGCTCACTTTGAGTAATCGGGTTGAATATTCTAAAGTATGGCTGGGCATCGCAGCCGGTACTTGCAGCCCATTGCCAACCGCCATTGTTAGACGCTAAATCGCCATCGATCAAATGCTGCATAAAGAAACGTTCACCTTTACGCCAATCAATTAACAAGTGTTTGGTAAGAAAACTGGCAACCACCATTCGTAAGCGATTATGCATCCAGCCAGTTTGAATAAGCTGCCTCATAGCGGCATCAACAAGCGGGTAGCCTGTTTTACCTTCACACCAAGCAGTAAAATCAGCCTCATCAGTTCGCCACTTTACTGGGTCATATTTCTCATTAAAGTTGTTATATTTATTAAGTTTTGGATAAGCCACAATTAAATGACGATAAAACTCACGCCACACTAACTCGTTGACCCAAGTAAATAAATTGCTTTTAGAGCTACTTAAAGCATCGACATATTGTTGCTGTACAAGAGCAATTAATTGCTGAACGCTGACAATTCCTAAAGCTAAATACGGACTTAAGCCTGATGTGCCTTTAATACTTGGAATATCTCGCTGATCTTTATAGCTGAGTAATTTATCGCTGATAAAGCGGGCACAGATTTGACTTAATGACGCATCATCAACTGGCCACTTATGTGAGGAATCGTCACCGGTAAGTAACGCTGAACCTTGCCAAGGTATTGGGCTAAACATTATCGGGGGGGCTTGAAAATAAAAATGAGTATCTTGATATTGCTTTAGCCAGGCATTTTTAAAAGGGGTGAACACCTTAAACATCTCACCACTTTGATTCAGTACCGTTCCAGGCGGTGCAACCACGTCACCATCAAACAAGGTAACTGATACTTTAAGTTTATCAGCATGATGTAAAAATGCGTTATCGCGCTCTACTTCATTAATTTCATATTCTTTATTGGCAAATAACTGCGTTACTGAATGTCGCTGGCAGAACTCGCTTAACTGCTGCACACATCCTGCGTAATTACCCGCTTCAATGATATGCAAGGTGATGCCATTATCAGCTAGTAACTGACCTAAGAAGTTTAACCTTCGTTTTAGCAAATCAATTTGTATTGAAGCAACACCATGGCGTTGCCATTGTTGCTCAGTGATAAAAAATATAGCGTCTTTACAACCATTGTCGATTGCTTGATAAAGGGCATGATTATTAAAAAGGCGCAAATCGCGCCTAAACCAAAATACAGTGTTCATTAAATTCCGTAGCGTAATTTTAGTTCGTGAGGATAAGGGTTGAAGTAAACTTGCTTTGCTAAGTATTCGTTTGGATGTACTTTCAAATGATGTTTTAAGAGTGTCAGCGGTACATACAGCGGCACTAAACCTGAGCGATATTCATCAATTGCATCTCGTAGCTCTTCTTTTTCAATTTTGGATAAATGTTTTTTAAAGTAGCCTTGTAAGTGCATTAAAGTATTGCTGTTATTTTTGCGTGATGCAGGTCTTTTCAGCGCTCCCATTAAACCTGCAATATAATCGTCAGCAAGCTGCTCAAAATCATCGCCAACATAGGTGCCCAGTAAATTACCAAGATCTTTATATGCCTGATAATTGTGAGCCATTAACAAATACTTATATTGCGCATGAAACTGCGTTAACCTATGCAGGGTTGCTGGTTGTTGACGCAACAATTGCCAGTTTTTATAAGTAAACACTCGCATCACAAAGTTTTCACGCAAGTGCATATCATTTAAACGACCATTTTCTTCACACGGTAACAATGGGTTGTGAGCCATAATTTGCGCAGCAAAAAAACCCACGCCTTCAGATGTATTACCTGTGCCTGCTTCATTATATATTTTGATCCGTTCCATGCCGCAGCTTGGACTTTTAGCACAAAAAACAAAGCCGCTTAATTGTGCAGCCTGCTCTGTGGCAACTTTTTTACCATATTCTGTCAATTGTGGGCCAACATCACCACTGCCGTCAGGACGGCACACTTTAATAGTTGTGCCTACTTTAACTTGTCTAATTGTCGGTCTTGGGATCGGTAGACCTACCGCCACTTCGGGACAAAAGCGTTTATATTCAACATGTTTTGCGAATTCATCCATGCAAAAATTTGATTTTTTATGGCCACTATCAAACCGAACTTTCTCACCTGCAAGGCATGCACTTATGCCTATTTGAATAGTCGATTGCTGCATATACACTCCTAGTAAATCAAATTGCCAATTGGATTGAGTAACTTACTCAGTCCCTTCTTAAAGTGTAGAGCACTACTGACTACTGTGTAACATAAACAACCTTTTTCTGTGATCGGGGTATGTTGATGACGACCGTCGAGCCACATAAAGTCGCCAGGCACATATTGACCCTCTTCATCACTAAACTCGCCATCAAGTAATAAAGTCAATTCGAAACCAGTGTGAGTATGTTCAGGGATTTCTCCACCAGCATCAATGTGCAATAAGCTAGAACGTAACGCACCATCATCTAGATCGATACGAGAACGTGATAATTTCCCCATTTGCATAAATTTGCTATGTGAAATACGGGCAAGAGCACGGGGCAATTGATAATTTTGCTGATTAACAAGGATACTTTGAGGCGCGACCTTGTATACCTCATCAGCAGTTACATCTGCTGTAATTGCATCAATTAATGATAATTCATCAATAGCTAAATCTGTAGTTTGAGGATGCTCATCATCAGTGCCAAACACATCTACGGCATTGTTTGCTTCAATGCGTTGCACTTTTTCTTTACAGCAACTACACATATCAAGATGAATAGCGACGGCGACGTTTATACTTGCCGGTAATGACGCATTACAATACTGCGCTAATAGCGCATCGCTTGGGTGATGTTTAATCATTGCGGTCTCCCATTTCATTGCGTAATTTTTGTAACGCTAAACGTAAACGTGACTTCACGGTACCAATTGGAATGTTCAATTGTTCTGCAAGTTGCTCTTGTGACATATCTTGAAAATAAACGCCTTTAACCACATCGCGTTGAGCTTGGGGTAATTTATCTAGGTAATTTTTTATTTGTTGATTTTCAAGATGATCACTAAATTCATAGTCAGCATTATCATGTTGCTCAACTAACGGCCAAATATCTTCGCTAATATTATCTTCTTTATTACTTTTCATTTTTCTGAGCATATCAAATGATGCGTTTCGCATTACGGTATATACCCACGTTGTAGCAGCGCCTTTATCATTATTATAGAGATGTGCTTTTCGCCACACGGAAGTAAGCGTGTCTTGTACTAATTCCATCGCTTGTGCTTCTGAGTTAAATTGCTTGATACCAAAGCGTTTTATTTTTGGTGAAAAGTACGCAAATAAATAAGCGAATGCTTGTTTATCGCGATTAGCTGCAACCGCAGATAATGCATCAGCAAGTTCTTTGCTTGGCGTTTGTGGCATGGCAGTGTAATTACCTGTGTTAGGTTCACAACGTGTTGAAAGTTGTTGACTCACCATCATAATATTCCCATTAGTGTTCTTGCTTGTTCAATACGCAGGGCAACTAAATTAAGATCATATTAATTAGGAAAATTCGTTATTAATCACAGTATGAAGGAAAGAGTGAATATTCGCAAAGTCTGATTTAAAGGCAAGCTGTTGTTTTTTATCAATTGAAATAGGTAATAATTCAAGCCATCTAGCAATAACCCAGTTCAAATCATCAAAGTGTGTCTGGCGATATAAATCGGTTAATTCTGTATTAACATCAAACAACTGCTCTAAAGCAGTTACTAAATATGTATCATCGCGATCTAAATTATGGGGTTGTTCAAACCAAAAAGGCATTGTAGGTGCTGATAGCTGACCGAAACGTAGCTGCTGCTTATCTTCAGTTACATCAGTTAACTCAACTACAGATTTAGCTACCACATCAATCAGTAATTGCCCTTGTTGATCTTGTGAAAAGTCAATAATATCCACTAAGCATCCATACTTAGGAACGTTGAGATGACTATCAACATCATACTGGCAAAGAACAAATCCATGATCATTTTTAAGTGATTCTTTTACCATATCAAGATAACGAGGTTCGAAAATTCTTAACCGCGTATACCCACTTGGTAAAATAAATACAGGTAATGGAAAGATTGCACGTTTCATAAGGCTCACTACATCAGTTTAACTATGCATTACGTTACGTGCACTGCAGCAAACAAGATCAATGTTACTGATTATTACTTATCGGTATCCCCTTAGCCTATGTTTAGCCACTGCCCTACATTACGTAACAATTCAACTGATGCATACGCACTTAACAAGCTTACAACGGGTGCTAACATTAAAGCTAATAATCCTAATTCGCTGCTCATTACTTTAACCCTCAACTTTTACTGCATTGCTAGTTGCAACGAGTTGTGATGTATTTTCAGCTACACCTACTTCAGCTGATTGCTCGCTTTGCTGAGAAAACAGTTCGGTTAACATTTTTTGCGAATCACTAAACAATGACTGTTTTAATTTGCTTTGTAATTCATTACTCGTACTTTCAATGTATTGTGCAATGCTGCTTGATAGCGTTTGAGTAATATCTAATTGACCGTCATTTGCACTTGCTTGTGTAGAACCAACAACCAAAAGTGCTGCAACAGATAGTTTAATAATGCTTTTCATGATGGTATTCCCTATTGTGTTATTAAGTTAGTCGCTATTACTTAATCAAAGGTTGTGCCAACCACGAAATAAATTTTAACTAATTGTTTTTTATGCACTTTAAATCACACAAGTGCATAACCTATTGATGATGTGAATTTTAAAACCATTCAAATTGGTTAAAAAAACCAAAATATAGTCAATAAATAAGCATTGAAAGTTTCAGCGTACACTTGTACACTCAAATCCAAATTAATGTTTTATGATGAGTATGTCATGTCGGTTGAACCCGCTTATTCTAAAAAAGAAGAGCAACTTAATAGCCTGTCTCACGGCGCAGGCGTTATATTTTCATTGTTTGTATTGTGGGAGCTGATCAGCAAGACACACACGATTGAAGCAACGGTCAGTGCAATTGTTTATGGCGGTAGTTTATTGTTGCTGTTTTTATCATCTACGCTTTATCACAGTAGTAGCAGCATAGGTGCGCGGGCTTTTTATAAAAAATGTGACCACTGTGCTATTTATATTTTGATTGCAGGCACTTACACCCCTTTTTTAGTACTCTCATTAACCGGAATTTGGTCGATTTTAACGCTGGTATTTATATGGTCTTTAGCACTTGGCGGAGTGTGCTATAAATTAATGGTGAAAAAACAAAACAAAAAGGTGTCTTTATCAACATATTTATTAATGGGTTGGTTTGCAGTTGCAATTGTCTACCCGCTTTATTTAAATGTGCCAGTAAACGCACTATGGTGGTTACTCAGTGGAGGGATTTTGTATAGTCTCGGCACACTCTTTTATAGTGCTAAAAGTCGTCAATATAGCCACGCACTTTGGCATGTATTTGTGATTGCAGGCTGTGTTTGTCACTATATTGCAATCAGCCGCTATATTATTACGGTCGGTTAAATTTTTTAATTAGTCCCACTGAAATTGACGCATATTAACACGACCATTTTTAAAAATTACGCCTTCACTTTGCAGTAATTGATATTGCTTTTGGTACTGCGCTGTCCCTTCAGGAAAAGAAATTTTACCTTGGCTGTTGATCACTCTATGCCAAGGTATGCTTGAATCTTTTGGCATTAACTTTAATAACCGCCCTACTAGCCGAGCATTATTTAGCAATCCTGCCATTGCCGCTACTTGTCCATAACTGGCTACTTTTCCTGGCGGTATATTCGCCATCACAGTATAAATTTTGTCTTCTTTACTGGCTTGCATTTACGACCCTAAAAACGTTTTACTTAACTGCTTAAAATCTTGCCACACGGCTCTTGCCACGGGTCCATGATGAGTGGCATTTTGTCGGAATACTCTGATCTGTGCGCTAAACGTATTTTCTCTGTCTAGTATTTTAATTTGTTGTAATACACCACTTTCAAGTTCATTTTGACAATGCGCTAAACTCATCATTGCCCAGCCAGCTCCCGATAATAAAAACGATTTTAAAGTTGATATATCATCAATTTTCATCATGGTAGAGCCTTTTGAATACGATAAACGATCAGAGTCAAAACTCATATCACTTTCAAACATCGCTAAACAAGGAAAGTTCTGTAATTGTTGATAAGTTACTTTATCTGGCACTAATCCTGTCACACTAACAATACCAATATCGAGCTTGCCAATCGGTAAACTTTCTAAATCGCCTGTAGCATGAAACAAATCAAACCACGGACCAATCCCTAAGTCTGCTTGTCCTTTATTTACTTGCTCAAGAGAAACAAAACGTTTTCCGCTGGTTACACTAAACTCGGTGCTGGTATGTTTAACAAAAGCATTGCAAATAATATCGTTATACAGTGCTTGGTGACATAACTGCTCATAACAAATTTTGTAATTTGCTTCATTACCAAGTGCAAGTTCACTGGCCAGTTGTGCTAAATGTGCCTGAGCATCTAATAATAATGCTGCTTCGCGATGATAAATACGACCCTTTTCAGTTAATTGCAATCGATAATGGCTACGATCTAACAATTCAAAACCAAGCTCAGCTTCAAGTTTCTTAATAGCTAACGTTAAAGCTGGTTGCGATTTATACAGTGCTAAAGCAGCTTGCGACAAGCTTTGAGTGCGAACAATGGCATCAAGCATTTTTAACTGCACTAAGTTCATAATGGTCCAACTTAAAATCATAAATTTTATTTATGATCTTTTTAAAATTTAATAATTTTTATTTTATATGTTCGCGGCGTATGCTGCATCTAATTTATGTTTTCATAGCCACGGAGAAGACCATGAAACTGTCGCCAGTTTTAATTATATCAACATTAATACTGAGTTTAGTCGCCTGTAAAGAATCAAATACCGACACTCACGTCGAACAAGCTATTCGTCCAGTAAAACTATTTGAAATTGATACTAACTCAGATCAGACAATACGCAGTTTTCCGGCAGAAGTAGTGGCAAATCAAGGCTCTTATTTGGCGTTTAGAGTTAACGGTGAGTTATTAGAGTTCCCGGCATTGGCAGGTCAACATGTTGAAAAAGATCAACTCCTTGCCAAGTTAGACCCTGAAGATTTTCAACTGCAATATGATGAGCGAAAAGCACGTTTTGAATTGGCGCACTCGCAACTTGAACGCGTACAAAAACTATTTAATAAATCAATTACCAGTCAATCCGAACTTGATCAGGCACTTGCCAATAAACAGGTAGCTGAGTCGGCATTAAAAATTGCAAAAACCAACTTAGATAATAGCGAATTACGTGCCCCTTTTAGCGGCACCGTTTCCAAAGTGTTTGTTAAAAACTTTGAGAATATCCAAGCAAAACAAAACATTCTTCGCTTAGAAACCCGTGATTTAATGGATGTGATCATTCAAGTACCCGAAAAACTAATCGCCCGTATTGATAAAGACATTGACTATCAGCCAAGCGTGGTTTTTGACGGTTTTCCAAATAAATCATATACCTTAATGATTAAAGAATTCGACACCCAAGCAGATCCAGCCACATTAACTTACAAGGTGGTATTTTCATTACCAGTGCCTAAAGATTTTAACCTGTTGGCAGGCATGACCGGCAGTGTAGATATTGATCTAAGTAAAGTTACTCACTCGCAATCACACTATATTTTACTCCCTGTTGAAGCTGTGTTCTCTGAACCAACACAGCCTACTAATAACAGCTATGTCTGGCTATACGATCCACAGACTGGCAAGGTGAAAAAGCAAGCTGTTGAAGTTGGCCAATTACATCGACGTGGTATTGAAGTGCTTGCTGGTTTAGAGCAAGGTCAAACTGTGGTCGCGGCTGGTGTTCACTACCTTAAAGAAGGCATGCAAGTACGTCCGTGGCAAAAAGAGCGAGGCTTATAAAATGAGCATTGCTGAACTTGCCATAAAACAAAAGGTCGTCAGTTGGATGTGCGCGCTATTACTATTAATCGGTGGCGTAGTATCTTATTTAGGACTTGGTCAGCTTGAGGACCCTGAATTTACAATAAAAAAAGCCATGGTGATCACCTTATATCCTGGCGCTTCACCACAACAGGTAGAAGATGAAGTTACTTTTCCGATTGAAAATGCAATTCAACAATTGCCGTATGTGGATTACGTAACCAGCATTTCATCTCCAGGGAAATCACAAATTACCGTTGAAATGAAAAGCAACTATCGCAAACAAGACTTACGACAAATTTGGGATGAGCTACGGCGCAAGATTAACGATAACGCTTCATCACTGCCAAGTGGTGTATACCCAAGTACCATTTTAGATGATTTTGGCGACGTATACGGCGTAATGTATGCCGTCACTGGCGATGGTTACTCTTATGACGAACTAAAAAACTATGTTGATTACTTAAAGCGCGAACTGGTACTCGTTGACGGCGTAGGTAAAGTGACCGTCAGTGGTGAACAACAAGCACAGGTGATGGTTGAAATATCGACGCGTAAGCTGGCGCAGCTTGGTATTGCACCAACTAGAATTTATCAATTATTGCAATCACAAAATACCGTATCGAATGCAGGTAAAATACGCGTAGGCGATGAATCAATTAGACTGCACCCAACAGGCGAATTCAAAGACGTAAAAGAGCTCGAAAATCTACTGATCTCAAAACCAGGTGAAAATGAACTGATTTACCTCGGTGACGTTGCAACGGTGTTTCGTGAATACGCCGAAGTACCTAATAATGTAATCCGTTTTAACCAGCAGCAAGCCTTGCTCGTTGGCGTATCGTTTAGCAGTGGTGTAAACGTTGTGGATATAGGCGATAACATTAAAGCGCATTTAGCATCGCTTGAATATCAGCGCCCCCATGGCATGGAAATAAATACCGTTTATAACCAACCTGTTGAAGTCGAAAAATCAGTCAATGGCTTTATCATCAGCTTACTCGAAGCTGTCGCTATCGTTATTGTTGTCCTGCTTGTCTTTATGGGCTTTAAAAGTGGCGTACTGATCGGGGCAATTTTATTGCTGACCGTATTAGGAACATTCATTTTCATGAAACTGTTTGCGATTGATTTACAACGTATCTCTTTAGGTGCACTGATCATTGCATTAGGAATGTTGGTTGATAACGCCATCGTAGTCACTGAAGGTATTTTAATAAACCTAAAGCGAGGGCAAACAAAGATAAAAGCAGCGGCTAATATAGTGGAGCAAACAAAGTGGCCTTTACTTGGCGCAACCGTGATTGCTATTACTGCATTTGCGCCAATTGGCTTAAGCTCTGACGCTAGTGGGGAATTTGCCGGCAGCTTATTTTGGGTATTATTTATCTCATTATTATTAAGCTGGATCACTGCCATTACCTTAACTCCTTTCTTTGCTGACTTAATGTTTAAAGAAACAGAGCTCAAGCAGCAAAGCCATGATGAAGACCCATATCAAGGTGTGATCTTTAATCTATATAAAAGTTTATTAAGCACCTCGATGCGTTTTCGTAAAACCACTTTATTGTTGATGGTCGTTTTATTAGCTAGCTCTGTTTTTGGCTTTAAGTTTATTAAACAAGCGTTTTTTCCAGCTTCTAACACGCCAATGTTTTACGTAGATTATTGGCATACACAAGGGGCTGATATTCATGCCACTTTAGATGGCGTCGCCAAACTCGAAGCATTCTTACAAAAAGATGAGCTGGTCGAAGAAGTAACATCAACGATAGGCCAAGGCGCACCACGGTTTATGTTGACCTACGCACCTGAAAAATCATACCCAGCTTATGGTCAATTAATTATCCGTGTAAAAGACCGCGAAGCAGTGGCGACGATGATTGCAAAAGTTCGCGACTATGAATACAACCATGTATTTGATGCCAAGCTTAAAATAAAACGTATGGAAATAGGCCCTTCTACTGATGCTAAAATAGAAGCGCGTTTTTCGGGGGCTGATCCAGTAGTGCTTCGCCAATTAGCTAAACAAGCAAAAGAAGTGCTAGCAAAAGATGCCGGTGCTTATAATATTCGTGATGATTGGCGTGAACGCTCAAAACTCATTCGCCCGCAACTTAACGAACAAAAAGCACGGCGTCTGGGTATCGCTAAAACAGACTTGGACCAACTATTATTAACCAGTTTTTCCGGTAAAAAAGTCGGCATTTACAAAGATGGTACTCAACAGATCCCCATTATTGCCCGCTCACCTGCACAAGAGCGTCTTAATGTTGAAAGCCTCCGTGACCTACAAATATACAGCCCAGTATTAGGCGTATTCGTGCCAGTTACTCAAGTGGTGGATGAGTTTGTTGTACAGTGGGAAGACAGCCTAATAATGCGCCGCGATCGCAAACGTACTATTACAGTAATGGCCGATCATGACGTAATAGGCGATGAAACACCCGCTAAACTATTTTCAAGAGTCAGGCCAGGTATTGAAGCAATTAAACTCCCTAATGGCTATGAATTACAATGGGGCGGTGAGTTTGAATCATCAACAAAGGCAAAAAAAGCTATTTTTGGCTCGTTACCTTTGGGCTATTTAGCGATGTTTGCAGTCACTGTGTTGCTATTTAACTCAGTAAAAAAACCACTGGTTATTTGGGCCACAGTACCTTTAGCAATCATCGGTGTCAGCGCCGGCTTGCTAGTGATGAACGCCGCATTTAGTTTTATGGCACTACTTGGGTTATTAAGCTTAAGCGGTATGTTGATTAAAAATGGCATTGTGTTGGTAGATCAGATCAACCTTGAGCTCAGTGAAGGCAAAGAGCCTTATCAAGCAGTATTTGATTCCGGTGTAAGCCGTGTGCGCCCCGTTGCGATGGCAGCAATCACCACCATTTTAGGAATGATCCCATTATTATTTGATGTGTTCTTCCAATCAATGGCGGTGACGATTATGTTTGGTTTAGGCTTTGCAACCGTGTTGACATTAATCGTAGTGCCGGTGCTTTATACCGTGCTATTTAAAATTGAGGTGCCAAAAGCAAAATAACTGAGGTTTAAATAAAACCAGGAGCACAATTTATGTTGTTCCTGGTTTTACAATTTGATCTTATTTTTTAAGGCTTAATGTGCCGGTGCGCGTGGTGCTATTTCTTCTTGCAGGTTTGGCGTTAGTTTGGTCATTTTTAGAATCAAAACGGCCTTGTTTGACATGCTTAGCAAAATCACGCTTTTTATCGTTTTCTTTGTAAGGCGTGCGTGCTTGTTTCGGCTTGCTGATATTCGCAGATTGTTTGTTCTCATCCACTGATAACTCTTCGGTTTTGCCCGAGTCGGCAATCGAATTATTAATCTCAGCCATTTCTTGCTCAGTTAAATGGCGCCACTGGCCAACATTTAAGCCTTTTAACGTGACATTCATAATACGTACGCGTTTTAAGGTGACCACTTCATAGCCCAAGTACTCGCACATACGACGAATTTGACGATTCAAACCTTGCGTTAATACAATAGTAAATTGTTGCGGTCCTGTTTGTGTAACTTTGCATTTTTTCGTGACTGTATCTAAAATTGGTAAACCACCTGCCATCTTATTCACAAACTGACGATTTAATGGCTTGTCGACTGTAACAACATATTCTTTTTCATGATTATTGCCAGCACGAAGAATTTTATTGACGATATCCCCTTCATTTGTCAGAAATATCAACCCTTCTGATGGCCGATCTAAGCGACCAATTGGAAAAATACGATCTGGGTAGTTAACCGCTTTGACGATATTACTTTGAATTTTACGCTCAGTTGTACAGGTTATACCAACGGGTTTGTTGTAAGCGATGTACGCCCGTTTCGGCACTTTCTTCAGCGGCTTACCATCAATCAGTACCGTGTCAGACAATGCTACTTTGACACCCATTTCCGGTCGTATACCATTGACAGTAACACGACCATCTTCAATATATTTATCCGCTTCGCGTCGTGAACAAAAACCGGTGTCACTAATAAATTTATTTAATCGTTTTAAGTCTGTCATGAGCCAAATTCACATTAATTTTAAAGGCCGATATTGTATACCCAAACCACCTTAAGATGCGAGCGCAGTTGAATTTAAAAGCGATTTAGACAAGGCACAGATTGCAAACAATAGAAGCCACTTGTTAAAATTAATCACGCAGTATAAAGCGCTGTTAAACCAACTATTAGCCTTTTCACAGCAAGCACCTAGTCGGTTTGTTTATACTTAAACGATTGCTCTGTTTTACGGTATGTAGGTTTGCGCTAATTTTAACCTACAGTGACAGAGAAAAAATTACCACACTATTTACAGTAGCTTCAACTCAAGCAGCATTTGTATACTTTCGCCAAATAAATTCCATTGGACCTTGCTTAAAATAACGCGAATAAATCACACTAAAGCTAAGTTGAAAAATGACTAAACCACTCACTAATACGTAATATTCTAAATGATTAAAGCTGAGCACCCAGTGCGGATAAAAAACTTTAAACAACACTAACAAGCAAATAGTTTGCATTAGATATAAAGTTAATGCGAGCCTTCCTGCACGCTGCAATGCAATAAAGTGAAAGTCATGTTTTGTCGTCAGCCTTACCACAAAATGAATAATTAATAGGGCTGTGAATAATGCTGCAAACCAGCTTACGGGTTCTTTTAATGCACTAATAAATAAGCTAGATTGATATTCAAAACTGATCCTAATCGCACTTAACAGTAGCGCAATTGCCAATACTCTGATTTTGCTTAATTTAGTTAAACCAGTCTCAAACAGTTTATTTTTATAGCCATAAATACCGAATAGCATTAATCCTGCAGCCATCCACAAAGTGATCAGCGGAAGTGCAATGAGCATCACGATAAACATCACACTATTATTGACAAAAATAGTTAATGCCGATCCTCGTGAAGCATTATAACTTGCTAAAAAATCGGCCGAATCTCGATAGATAGTCAGTGTGGGGTCAACTAAGGCTATCAAAAACGTTATCGCTGCGGCTAGTGATAGAAATTGCCAACCGCGTTTTAATAACATCTCGTCACTCGCATCAAGGTATTGTATGACCAACCACCCTGCGCATGCATAGATAAACAAAATATCACCAGCCCACAACAAAAAGCCATGTAGTAAACCAAACACGGCTAATACTTTTAAGCGTTTTTGCAATTGCTCAACCTGCTGGTAACGCTGCCACTGAATATATAATCCAGCACCAAAGAGTAAGCAAAATAAGCTGCGAAAGCGGCCGTCAATAACACTAAGGCTCACCCATTGAATAACATGATCCGAAAAAGGCGGGGACTGTAATGGTACGTAACCAAATTCAAATAAACCGAAGGAATAGGCATTCATGTACATTAAGCCGAGCACAGCAACACCACGAATAACATCCATATTTTGATTACGCATTATTGAGCTCGACTTGTTAGTTGTGCTTATGTATGTTTGACCAGTCTAGCGCATCTCTATAAAACTTAGGTAGTAAATCACTATTTATGTTAATAAATACAACTGCTTGCTCCATAGCCCACCAGCTACCTGATTCATACGCTTTTACTGTTGCAAGGATATAATACAGGGTGTTTTTTTCTTCCATTAGAGCGTCTTTGATTGGTTCTGGAAATGGTAAACGAAGGAGTAATTGCTCCATTGGGCGATCTAATATTGCATCCAACAACGAAAAAAGACCGGTTAAAAAGGCACTATTCGCTTGCGAAGGCGCTATCTTTTTCGCTATCAGCTCACAAAATCGGGCCCGAATGATACACATTTTGATCAATTCGTTAGGTTTCGTTTGTGCAACGTGAGCGGTGATAATCAAGCTAACAAACTTCTTTATATGATCATGACCTAAATAAACTAAAGCCTGTTTGAGTGACTCTATTTCTTTTTGGACAGGAAACACACCGCTGTTGATCAATCTTAATAACTTAAATGCTAACGCTGTATCTAATTGAAACAATCGCGCAATCGCATTGATATCAGGATGCTCTTTCATAACTTGTGCATAGATGGTCAAGGCTAATGCATAGTTTATATCAATGTCTCTTTGTTGAATGACTACCGGCTTGGCAAAAAAATAACCCTGAAAATAATCAAAGCCCATCTTATGAGCTATTTTAAAATCATCAATAGTTTCGACTTTTTCGGCAAGCAACTTTAGCTTTTTGTATTTTTGCAGCCGTCGAATAAGCGGTTCAATTTGCTGCAAAGGAGTTATTTGAATATCAAATTTGATTAATTTAACAAGTTTTAAAAACCTTTCCCACTTAGGCTCATATACAAAATCGTCAAGTGCTAACACAAAGTTTTTATGAAACAGCGCACGACATAGCTGGTAGTTTTCTTCAGTCGGCTCAATTGTTTCGAGCAACTCAAGTACCACATCTTGCGAAGGCAAAAATGCACATAAATCCATTTTTAAAGAATCAGGACCGATATTTATCAGTGCTTTTTTACCAGAAGTAATATGTCGAGTGCCAAAATTAAGCTGATTTTCCATGATCAGTTTCGCCGTTGCGACACTTTCTTCAATATCCGGAAAATAATTATCACTACTATTACGAAACAACAATTCGTAGGCAACTACATGTTGACGACGATTGAATATTGCTTGGCGCGCAACAAATACTTGCACTTCTTCACCCTTAAACTCGACTATTGATGGTTAGTTACAAAATAAAAAACAATACTAAGTAACTAAATCATAATGTTATTACAATCCATTATAGCTAGTAAGATGATAAATAGCAGTATTAATTATAAAGTTTACTAATATAGTCCTTTGCTACGTGGGACCATGTAAAGCGAGCAGCCTTTGCATTGCTGACAATTTCGACCCATTGTTTGGGTTGTTCTTGTTTCAGAGTAAGAGTATTATCGAAGCACGTTACTAGCGCCTCGCTTTGTGTTTGTAATGTGTCACCACTAAAACTAAAACCATTTTCCATATGTGTAATGGTATCGTTTAAGCCACCAACTTGGTGCACTAAACAAGGCTGTCCAGCTCGCATAGCTAGCATTTGGCTAATACCGCATGGTTCAAAGGAGCTTGGCATCAAGAATAAGTCTCCTAACTCATACAGTAATTCGCCAACGTTATTACCATAACCCTTTAAAAACAATAGGTTACTATTACGCGCCATGGCGGCTGTCATGACATCTTCAAGAGCCGTGTCACCGGAACCTAAAATTATCATACGTCCTTGCTGTTCATTTAACTTTTCACACAATGCATCAAGCACTTGCTGGTTTTCGTAGGGTTGGCGCAGTAACAAAGCTTTTTGATCGGTTAGGCGTCCAACACTGGTGACTAAAGGCCCTTTAACTGGCTGCTCAATAAACTGCTGTAACCGCTGATGAGCTATATAGTAACTGCTTTGCAGGTTAACTTCTTTAGCCATCCAAGCAAACAATGCCTGCTCTATTTCAAAGTATAATTGTGATAACGTACTGCTTATCTGCGCATTTTGATTGTGCTCAGTGTACTCACAGCCATTTAATATTCCGACGACTTTATTGTTTGCCATCGCATTATTCAAATCGCGCTCTAAACCTTCGCCACCAAAAAAGCCGTTATGCGGTTCACTGGCTTGCAATACTTCTAGTGCGTAGCTTGGAGATACTAAATGTATCTTATCAACTAAATTGATAGCGCTGCGCATCGGATTAAAGCAATGAGGATAACGCGGATCGCATAATACCTCGCCGTTATAACTTAACGCCGGAAACCATGCTTCTAAACTTGAATCATCTCCTTTGAATGGGCGGATCCCTTGCAGTGCAATATTGTGTACTGTAAATATACTACGCAAAGAAGAAAAAGATGCAAACCGATGATCAAACTTTAACAATACCGCCACACACGCACTGTGCCAATCATGCAAATGCAACACATCGGGACGGGTGATAACACCTTGCAATAGCGCTTCACACACTGCAGCATTAAATAATGCAAACTTAGTGGCATCAGTGGCAAAAGGTCGGTCACCATCATCATTACAGTATACAGCGCCATGGTGCTGGCTAAATAACGGATGTGACATTACTAATTGCCTGACTTGCTGCTGATCTACATATACTTGCGACACTTGAACATCATAAATATATCCTGCAAAGGGCACATGGAGCGTGCCTAATTGCACACGCTCTAACGCGGTAAAACCATAATCTGGAATAACCACGTCAACGGTTAAGCCAAGCTCCGCTAATGCTTTGGGACAATCTCGTAGTACATCTGCAACACCACCCACTTTGGCATTTGGTAAAGCGTCATTTTCGGCCGCAACCATTAATACATGCATCTTTTTCTTACTTCCTACAACTGTATGATATTTAAGCTAACTGTTTACTCTCACGCTCTTGGCGCTCAAGCTTTTTGGAAAGTTCTGTGAGCATTTCACGAGTCACTAATACTATGCCCTTTTTAGACACTCTAAAACCATTTTCCTCGTCGACCTTACGATCAAAACCGATTTCAACACCCGCAGGCACTTCACAACCACGGTCGATAATAGCACGACGAATGCGACAATTACGTTGAATAATTGCACCTGGTAATATCACCGACTCTTCAATTTCACAGTATGAACGAATATGTACATTAGAAAATAACAGTGATTTACGAACCACCGAGCCTGAAATGATACAGCCGCCTGAAACGGTTGAATCTACAGCCATGCCACGTCTGTCGTCATTATCAAAAATAAACTTAGCGGGTGGCAGTTGTTCTTGGTAGGTCCAAATAGGCCAAGTTGGATCGTATAAATCCAGCTGTGGTTCTGGCATCACCAGCTCCATGTTTGCTTCCCAAAATGAGTCCAGTGTACCCACATCGCGCCAATAAGGTTGGCCGTCATGACCAGGCTCTCGAAATGGAAAAGCAAATACATTATGCTCTTCAATAATTGCCGGAATAATATCATGGCCAAAATCACGGCCTGAACCTTCGTTTTCTGCGTCTTTTTTTAGTTGTTCAAATAAGAACTCAGTATTAAATACATAATTACCCATTGATGCTAAGCAAGTCCCCGGACGACCAGGAATTGAACTTGGCATTTTCGGTTTTTCGTCAAAACGACGCACTCGCTTTTCTTCATCTACCGTCATCACACCAAATGTTTCTGCAGCTTCCTCGCAGGGAACTTCTATACAGCACACTGTCATGTCCGCACCAGTTTCTACATGTTTTGCCAATAAGCCACCGTAATCCATACGGTAAACATGATCGCCAGATAAAATCATTACATATTTAGGTAACTCATGACGGATAATATCCATATTTTGGAACACCGCATCAGCAGTGCCGCAATACCATTCGTCACCATAACGCTGTGATGCAGGTAATATCTCTACAGATTCACCCAGTTCCTTTTTAAAATGACCCCATGCACGGTTAACATGGCGGATCAGCGAGTGCGATTTATATTGTGTTGCAATCCCAACACGACGAATACCTGAATTAATACAGTTTGATAGCGGGAAATCGATAATACGATGTTTGCCACCAAAATAAACCGCCGGTTTGGCCCGCCAATTTGTTAATTCATGTAAGCGTGAACCTCTGCCCCCTGCTAAAATCAGTGCGTAGGTTTCTCGTGTCAGACTACTTATGTAGCGATTTGCATAACTTGGCATAATTTATCTCCGTATTAATCTTTGCTATTGCTTACGGCTGTGTCGGCCGAACTAGATGTTGTTAATGCTTCTAAATGCCAAATATCATCACTGTATTGGCTGATCGTTCTATCACTTGAAAAAGTACCACTGGCCGCAGTATTTAAAATACTCATTTGCGTCCAATGCTGTTGATCTTGATAAGCGTGTTCAACAGCTTTTTGAGCTTGTACAAAACTATCAAAATCGTGGGCAACCAACCAAGGATCATGAGGACTTTTGATTGCACCAATAATGTCGTCAAATAAACCAGGTTCGAATAAATTAAAGTGCCCACTTTCAAGTAATTGCATAACATTCAGTAAGTCAGGTGTATTATGAATAATATGTAATGGGTTATAGCTTTGTTTTATTCCTTCAATTTGCTCAGCTTGTGCACCGAATAAGAAGAAGTTATCAGCTCCTACTGCATCGCGAATTTCTATGTTAGCACCATCTAAAGTGCCAATTGTCAGCGCACCATTCATCATAAACTTCATATTACCAGTACCAGATGCTTCTTTACCTGCGGTTGAAATTTGTTCAGACAAGTCTGTTGCGGGGCAAATAGTTTCCATTGCTGTAACATTATAATTTGGTAAAAATGCCACCCGTAAATAAGGCTGAGCAAGTGGATCTTTGTTGATCACATCTGCAACATTATTAATTAGCTTAATAATGCGCTTAGCCATGTAATACCCCGGTGCTGCTTTGCCTCCTAGTAATACACAGCGTGGCACTAAATTGGCGGTATCGCCACGACGAATACGGTCATATAGGTGAATAATGTGTAATACATTCAGTAATTGGCGCTTATACTCATGAATTCGTTTAACTTGCACATCAAATAGCATGCTAGTATCAAATTCAACACCACAACGTGCTTTGACTAAATCAACTAGCCGTTGTTTGTTTTCAAGTTTGACGCTTTGCCATTGTTTATGGAATTTAACATCATCATAATAGCGACGCAGCTGGCTAATTTGCGCAAAATCCCTCACCCAATCTTGACCAATTTTTTCACCAATCAACTGGGTTAGTTTAGGGTTACAATGAGCTATCCACCGCCTTGGCGTTACACCATTAGTTTTATTGTTGAATTTTTCAGGCCACAATTCATAAAAAGTTTTAAACAAACCTTCTTTAAGTAATTCTGTGTGCAATGCTGCTACGCCATTAACTGAAAAACTGCCAACAATGGCTAAATACGCCATTCTTACTTGTGGATCTGAGCCTTCTTCAATTAAAGACAACGCTTGTTGTTTTGCAACATCACCCGGCCATGCCAACGCAACTTGAGCAAGAAAGCGCGCATTTATTTCATAAATTATTTCAAGAATACGCGGTAATAAACGCGCAAATAATGACACAGACCACTTTTCGAGCGCTTCTGGAAGCAACGTATGATTGGTATACGCCATGGTTTTTGTGGTGATCTGCCATGCAGCATCCCAATCCAAGTCATAATCATCAATCAGCAATCGCATTAACTCTGCAACAGCAATACTTGGGTGGGTATCATTAAGTTGAAAAACATGAAAATCAGCAAAATCACTAAACTTTTCACCATGCTGTGATACCCATAGACCAACAATATCTTGTAAGCTCGCCGACGATAAAAAGTATTGCTGCCTTAAACGTAGCTCTTTACCATTTTCGCTGCTGTCATTAGGATAAAGTACCATGGTGATTTGTTCGGCAAGGTTTTTATGCGCGACGGCTTCTGAGTAACTACCGGCGTTAAACTCACCTAAATCAAACTCATCAGTGGCTTCTGATTTCCAGAGTCTGAGGGTGTTAACTATGTCATTTTTATAGCCAGGGATCGGCACATCATAAGGGACAGCTAATACATCTTCAGTGTCTAACCATTGTCGATGAATGCGTCCGTTCTTATCAGTATAACTTTCAACATGGCCAAAAAACTTAACACGCTTGGCTTGCTCTGGTGCGCTCAGCTCCCATGGATGCCCTTCACGTAACCAATTATCAGGCTGCTCTATTTGATGGCCATTTTCGATTGACTGGTTAAACATGCCGTATTCATAACGAATACCATAACCGGTTACAGGTAATGCTAAACTCGCACAACTATCTAGAAAACACGCAGCTAAGCGGCCTAAACCACCATTACCTAACCCAGCGTCATGCTCTGCTTGCGCAACATGTTCAATGTGAGCGCAATAATTATTAAGTGCAAGTTTGACTTGCTCTTCTAAATCTAAATTTAAAATGGCATTACCTAGTGCTCGGCCCATTAAAAACTCAAGTGATATATAAGCCGTTTTACGACGCTTTTCACTGTGCATTTGCTGTTTTGTTGCTCGACAACGAGCGACTAATCGATCGCGAATTGTCAACGCTAGTGCGTTATACAAATACAGTTGAGACTTTCCGACCTTATCGCGCCCAAGGGTATAATAGAAATGGCGTGATAAATCATCTTCAAGCGTACTTTCATCTATTAAAGGGGCATCTTGCCAACCTTTAGCAACACACATTTGTTCACCATTATTCGCCATTACATTCGTCCTCTAAATTGGCTGTAAAAACCCAACTGCTTTGTGCAGCAACCTCAAACTGTTCTGTATTTTTAACCATTGCTTGATCAACACTGCTAAGCGCTAAACGCCATACCGATAAATCGTGATTAGCAGGTAATTGACATTTAACTGCCACATTACTGGCATTCAAAATAATGAGTAATGCCGTATTTAGTTGTGTATCTTTTAAGCTATACATCAAAAACTGTTTTGAACCATCATGCCAGTCACTTTCTTGCATGGCTTGGCTTTGCTCGGTATACCAATCAACACTAAATCGCTTATCGCTATCGTGTAAAAATACACTGTGTTTAAACACACAGTGTTGCTTTCGTAAGGTCAATACATCGTCAATAAAACGAATGAGGCTGTGGCTACGCTGCGAGTCTTTCCATGCCAGCCAACTAGTGCGGTTATTTTGACAATAAGCATTGTTATTCCCTCCTTGCGAGTGCCCCATTTCACTGCCTGATGACAGCATAGGCACCCCTTTGGAAAGTAGTAAGGTAAGTAAAAAGTTTTTTTGTTGTTGTAACCGCATGGAGGTAACTTTTAAATCATCAGTAAAGCCTTCAACACCGCAATTAAACGAATAATTAGCACTGTGCCCATCGCGGTTTTGTTCACCATTTGCTTCGTTATGCTTTTGTTCGTAACTCACTAAATCGGTTAAAGTAAAGCCATCATGACTGGTTATAAAATTAATACTATTTAATGGCCCACGGTGATTATGATCAAACAAATCAAAAGAGCCATGTAAACGTTTTGCAAGATCAGCCAGCATATTGTGCTGCCCTTGCCAAAAGCGCCTAACAACATCACGGTATTTATCATTCCACTCACGCCAAGGCGCAGGAAATGCTCCCAATTGATAACCACCAGGGCCTATGTCCCAAGGCTCAGCAATTAATTTCACTTGGCTTAACACTGGATCTTGATTGATTGCTTGTAAAAAACTATGGGTTTGGCTAAAGCCATGCGGCGTCCGTCCAAGAATAGTTGCTAAATCAAACCTAAAACCATCAACACCCATTATTTCTACCCAATAACGTAAGCTATCGAGTACCATTTTCAAGCTAAATGGGTCGTCTATATTTAAGGTATTACCACACCCAGTGTCATTGATATAAACTTCAGGGTTATCGTTAACACTACGGTAATAACCAGGGTTATTTAGGCCGCGCCAAGATAACAAAGGACCGTCGCTACCAGCCTCTGCGGTGTGGTTGTAAACCACATCTAAAATCACTTCAATACCCGCTTGATGAAGTTTAGTAACCATTTGTTGAAATTCACCAATTTCATCAGTTACTAAGTAATCTTTATTTGGTGTAAAAAAATTTAATGTATTGTAACCCCAGTAGTTTTGCAGGCCTTTGGCGGTTAAAAACTGTTCGCTAATAAAACTATGTACCGGTAACAATTCTAAAGTGGTTACGCCAAGTGTACGTAAATGCTCTATAAAACTGGGATGGCTCAAGCCCAAATAGGTACCTTGTAGCTGACTTGGAATAGAGGGATGTCGCGCTGTGGCGCCTTTAACGTGACATTCATAAATAACCGTTTCTCCCCAACTATGGCCCGGTTTTTTACCTTGATAAGGCTGCAGCTGTGTGACTTTAGATTTAGGGATATCAATGGCGTTATTTACCGTACTCAAAGTACCTTTAGGCATTTGCCCATAGTGGCGTTCACTCCAGGTAAACTCACCAAATAAATCTTTTGCATAGGGATCAATTAACAATTTTTGGCTATTAAAAAACAATCCTTTTTTAGGTTGATATTCACCTTCTGCGCGATAACCATATAAAGTGCCCATAGCCAGTGGGGTTATATGTAAACTCCATATCCCCCCTTCATTATTATTCATTGCTAACTTTAAAACTTCGGTATGACCACTGGCATCAAATAAACACACATACAACTGTTTAGCCAATGGCGCATAAACGGCAAAATTTACACCGTTTGTTAATACACTGGCTCCCAGCGGAAAAGTTTGCCCTTTATTTAATTCAATCGATAAACTCATCAGCCACCCTTTTTAAATAAACCGTCGCAAGCGCTGGCAGTGAGAGTTTAATACTATGTTGATGCCCGTGGCATGGAGTTGCTGTACTAGTTGTTTTAGCTGATTGCCCACACACTTGTACTCCAGAACCAAATAACTGTTCATCATCGGTATTTAAAATTACTTCAAATTCACCTGAGCTTGGCACACCAATACAATAATCATGATAAACCGTTGGTGTGAGGTTACTTACCACAACCACGTAATGACTGGCTTTCTTAGCAAAGCGAATAAAACTAAAAATACTCTGTTGAGCATTTTGATTATCGATCCAGCTAAAACCTGACGGTTCAGTATCTAGCTGATGTAAAGCTGGAACTTCGCGATATACTTTATTGAGCTGCGCGATAGTTCGTTGCACACCTTGATGCGATAGATGCTCAAGCAAATGCCAATCAATTGATTGATCATGATTCCACTCGCTACGCTGGGCAATCTCACCGCCCATGAACAGTAATTTTTTGCCCGGATGCGCCCACATAAATGCATAGTACGCGCGTAAATTTGCAAATTTTTGCCAATCATCACCAGGCATTTTTTCAATTAATGAGCCTTTACCGTGCACCACTTCATCGTGGCTCAAAGGTAAAATATAATTTTCACTATAGGCATACACCATCGAAAAAGTTAATTCATGATGATGATGTTGGCGATATAATGGATCGCGTTGCATATAGTGAAGGCTGTCGTTCATCCAGCCCATATTCCACTTGTAGCCAAATCCTAAGCCATCATGATTCACCTGACGGGTAACACCAGGCCACGCTGTTGACTCTTCAGCCACCATCATAATGCCGGGGTTATTAGCATAACAACGTAAGTTAACTTGCTTTAAACACTCAATAGCACCAAGATTCTCGCGCCCGCCAAACTTATTCGGGATCCACTGTCCATCTTCACGACTGTAATCAAGGTACAGCATTGAGGCAACAGCATCGACACGTAATCCATCAATGGCAAATTCTTCTAACCAATACATTGCATTAGCAACTAAAAAGCTGCGGACCTCTGGGCGATCATAGTTGTAGATATAGGTATTCCAATCTGGATGGAAACCTTGACGCACATCGGCATGTTCAAATAAATGTGTGCCATCAAAACGATGCAAGCCATGCGGATCACTTGGGAAGTGGCCTGGAACCCAATCAATGAGTAAACCAATGTTAGCTTGGTGACATTGCTCTACAAAATAACGAAAATCATCCAAACCGCCAAACCGACTCGTTGGTGCAAATAAGCCAACTGGCTGATACCCCCAAGAACCATCAAATGGAAATTCACTGATCGGCATAAGTTGGATATGCGAAAAGCCTTGTTCAGTGACATAATTAATTAACCGCTGTGCTAATTCTTGATAAGTTAAATAACGATCTCCCTCTTCTCGCTGCCAAGAACCTAAATGCACTTCATAGATAGAGATAGGTGCATCAATCGCGTTGCGTTTAACACGCTGACGTTGCATTTTATCAGTTAGTTTAATTGCTGCGGGCCGAGTTTGAAGTACTGAAGCAGTGCCTGGTGCTTGCTGCATTTTAAATGCAAATGGATCAGCCTTTTCGAGCACTTCGCCACTGAGAGTTGTTATAGAAAACTTATAACACTGACCTTCACTGAGCTCTGGAATAAATAAGTCCCAGACTCCAGACGCAGGGTTAAAACGCATAAAGTGTTGGCTTTGCTGCCAGTGATTAAATTCGCCAATAACTGAAACACTGCTAGCATTAGGTGCCCAAACACTAAAACGCACACCTGAAACACCTTTAAAATCAATAAAGTGGGTACCAAGATGGCGATATGCGTGCTCTAATGTGCCTTCATTAAATAAGTACATTGCACTATCATCTAGGCTGCTATCAAAACTATACACATCTTCACAAATAACCTGACAATCGCTGTAATCTACCACTAGCTGATAAGCTGAAATATCTTGATTATCAAGCTGTGCTATAAATAAATCTGAATCACCATAGCGTGTGCTAACAATCATTTTCTGAGGCAGTTTAATCGTTACTTTTGTTGCCCCGGGCATATAACAGCGTATTTCACTGTGCGTGTCAGTAATTGCATGTACGCCTAAAAAACTAAACGGATCTTTAAAACAGCCACGCTTTAAAGCATTAACTTGTTGATCATAGTGCTGTGACTTTGCGGTTTTACGAACAATACTGTTCATTTAATTAGTCCTTATGGAATTAATAGCACTGAGGAATGCACTGTGACGTGTGAATATTTGTTCACTTGAATGCGTTAATACCCGACGCCAATTAGGGTATTCTTGATCCGTTCCAGGAATGTTTACAGGTAACGTTTGCTCATCTAAATCATCGAGCTGGATAGTAAATAACCGCGCTGGTGCAGCGGCCAAGCCTAAGGTCAGCGCCTGATAAACATCACTTGCTGTACTATCTAAAAACAAGGTGTGTACTGCACATCCTGACAGAAAACGCAGTAGTCGTTGTTTTTCAATATCTCGGTCTGCACGCAGTTGAGTTAACTGTTGTTCATCAATTAATTGATATTTTAATTTCAAAGTAAGATCAAGCCCCTGCCACCAACCAAAGAAAGGCGGTACATCATGGTTTGCAACCATTAACAATGATTGTGGCGCAAATGACTGGGCCGCTAAAAATTCACCTTGATAATCTTTTTCAAAATAGAATAAGCTATTTGAAAATATTGCTTTATCTGCAAGTGCAGCTTTCACCTCTGGTGGAACAACCCCAAGATCTTCACCAATGACAATACATTGATTCAAATGGGATTCTATTGTCAGTACCGCTAATAAATGCTCAAATGGATAATACACATAGCAACCATCTTGTTGCTGTTGATGCTCGAAACACCACCATAAACGGCGAATTGCCATAACATGATCGATACGCAAACCACCGACGTTTTCCATATTTGCACGGATCAATGCTCGGTAGTAGCTAAAATTATTATCACTGAGCTTAATCGGATTCAGTGCTGGCAATCCCCAGTTCTGGCCATGCTCTGCCCATGGATCAGGCGGTGCGCCTACATAAGCAGAATCGGTAAATAACGATTGTTGATTGAGGAATTCGCTACCATCGCCGGCGCAACCCACCGCTAAATCATTGATCAAACCAATACTCATTCCCTGCTCTCGGGCGGTAGTTTGGCATAATTTTAATTGCACATATGCTTGCCATTGCAAGTAGTAAGCAAAGTCGCTGTCAGTAACTTTTAAGGTCGCAAGTGTCGCACCATGTTGTTGACAAAAATCACTAAAGTGTTGTTTGCGGTGCTTACTCCCATGCATACAAAAATGCTGGTATAGCAAGTTAAAGGCTGCGTATTTGAACTCACTCACTGCACTGTAATTAATATACTGCGACTGCAGAGTCCGCTTTTTAAAGTCACTCGCATAGTTGCTTTGTAAATACGCAGTGATATTGGGGTTATTAATGCTGTCATCGCATAAATCAATTGATATATAGAGTGGATTTAATAATGCACGATTATTCGGGCTATATGGACTTGCTCGCTCTGGTTGCTCAGAAAATAATAAATGCAGTGGATTGAGTAAAATATAATCCAGTTTATGACTTGCTGCTTGCTCTGTCAGCGATAATAAATCGGCAAAATCGCCTATCCCTAGTGCTGCATTATTTTTTAAACTGTAAAGTTGAATTGAAAGCCCACTTTGTTTTTTATCCGTCACTTGAAAGCTATATTTAGGTGTCACCCACAGTTGAGTTTCAGCCGTTAAACCTGCAACGTTAATGCTTGCATCATGATAACCAGTAGGCAATGCTGGAAGCGGGAAAATGAGCTCTAAATAAGTGACGTCGTTAAACAAATAATCGCCACTGCATTGTAAATCAGCTAATTGGTGAGTAATGCTGGGCAAATCAAGCTGCGCAAATGAGACTGTACATTGTTGCCCTAACATACGCTTATCAATACGCACTTTAACGGCTGGTTGTTCAGCACATACCAAACTACAATCGGGTACTAATTGCAGCCATTTATTGGCATCTAAGCTGATATTTAAATGAGAAATTTGGGCGTGATCCGTAACATCAACACCACAACAACTGAGTGCCGCACTGCGGGTTGCATCGCTAAAAACCACGTGTTCACCAGTATACTTGGTGTATTCATAGCCAATACCATGTAGATAAAAAAGCTGTGAAAGAGACTCCATTTACCACGCCTTAAATACGTTGTGTATTGACTATGCTATTTTCTGTACCAAAACTGTTTGCTATGTATCCATCGGCATGATGGTCATTGTCCCAAATAGTACCATTAACTAAATACCGAAAATGAAACTGTTGATCGTTCGGTAATCGCTGCTTGAGCTTAAAACATTGTTCTTTTTTATTAAACTTCATTGCAACAGGTTGCCAATCAGTAAATTCAGCGACTAACTGAACTTGCTCAGCCTGAGGATGCTGAAATTCAAATGTTACTTCAGCTTCGTTTTTAGTTTTAAAAAATCGTTTACTTAACATAGTGGGCTCCAAACTAAACCTTAAGGTCAATTAATCCTTGCCACAGAAGTGCGTTCAACTACTCAACATACGCAGGGCTGTAAAATATTATTAGTGCGTGTTGACCTTTCAGAGTCAAAATCTTCAACCTTTAGGCTGTGTGTTCGATCGGTATACTACGTTATCGCACAATTTATGTAGATAAAACACTACTATGTGCTCTGTCTAGCATAAAAACCAAACATACTGCGGTAAAAGTAAACTCAAAAAATAAACACGCTCTAGTTAAACAAAGTTATATTTATGCTTTATGACAGTGCGATTAAATAAATATTGCACCAAATGTGTGCAAATAAAGCAAAAAACACTCACTTTATGATTACCATCTTAATGACAGCAAGAACTAAACCAAGTTAATCACTGTCTGAATTGTGACCTTTAAAGTAGTTAACAAATAACCACTGGTAAAGTGAATTTATTTAATAGTTGAATTGAGTAAACGCTCAAAAAATACTGATAAAATAACATCTAACTGAAAAGATGTTCCTTATTCAGGGTCGTTATTAAAGAAATGTTTTGTCAGTTAGTCTTACAAACTATATACTGAAAAAAATGTGTAATACCTAATAACAAATTCATATAATTAGGATAAAATGGTTTAATGGAATGACTAAACTTTTTCGCTTACTCAGTATTGCCTTTATTGCTATATTTATTTTTTGCTTTAGCATGAATATTTTATTAACGAAACAAGTCAATACCATTAATCCGCAACAATCTAGTATTGCCACTCGCGCTTTTGATACTGCTACCACCCAACTAACGATGCCCTCTTGGTATAACCCGATATTAAATGGCCACTATATAGTTAGCAAAGACGGTACTGATTACTTACTAATTAGAGCAACAGATACACAGTTTATTACCGCTCAAGCATCATCCATCATCAATGCCACTATTTTATCACCTGTAAACTTTATTCTACTGATTTTAATAGGTTTATTTTTAACATGGTATTTTGGTAAACAATTAAACATAAAGCGTGAAAAACAGCTGATAGAACAACTTAATATACAAACAAAAAAAGTTATCGAATCATTTAATATTCAACTTCCTGAACTTGAGCATGCGACAGAAGTAACTCGTTTAAGCCAAGCAATTAATGCATTAACCAGCCATGTAGCTAATTATGCCCGTGAAACTCAAACCAGCATTTGCCAAGATAAATTGACTTTGTTGATTGACCGTCATGCTTATATCGAGCACCTAGACCGCCAACTCAACGGTGCTGAACTAAAAAATATTCACTGTGCCTTGTTATTTATTGATTTAGATGGCTTTAAGCAAGTGAATGACTCTTTTGGCCACAGTTTTGGTGATGAAGTATTGATTCAAGTAGCCGAACGCCTGGCTAGCGTATTACGCCATCATAAGCTTAATGATATCAATCCCACCAGTCTATTAGAGCAAAATTTAGCGCGTTTAGGGGGCGATGAGTTCTCTATTTTCATTAATAATATTGATTGCAACTCTAAAAGCTTAGATGTGGCACAGCATGTACTAAACGAAATAGAGCGGGACTTTGTTCTGGGTAATAAACTAATTAAGATCAGTGCCAGTGTCGGTATTGCTGTTTATCCTGAAAGTGCATCAACTCCCCATGCTTTGTTGCAAATGGCGGATGTTGCTATGTATCGTGCTAAAACCGATGGGCGTGGTATTTTTAAAGTCTATTCGCCAGAAATGGGTAATAAAATGCGTCGCTACCATTACTTACTCGAAGAGCTGCGTTTAGCCATTGCGTGTCATAATTTTCATTTATCATTTCAGCCTATTGTGCATGTTGAAGATTGCGCCATTGATTACTTCGAAGCGTTAGTGCGCTGGGACCATCCTGTTGAGGGGGCTATTTCTCCAGTGGAGTTTATTCCGATTGCAGAAGAATCAAACCTTATATTAGAGCTTGGTGATTGGATAATGCTAGAATCATGTCGACAAATGGCAGCTTGGCACAATGCTGGTATGCGCAAAGTTAAAATCTCAGTTAATGTCTCTGGCATTCAACTCAAACATCGCCCAATTCATGAATGGGTAATGAAAAAACTAGCCAAGACAGGGCTACCGCCCACTTCATTGATGTTAGAGATCACTGAATCGACATTGATCACCGCTAGCAACACTATCATTAATGAATTAGAGAAATTGCGTAAAGAAGGCGTCACTATTGCAATAGATGACTTTGGTACCGGTTTTAGCTCATTAAGTACCTTAGCTGATCTACCTATTGACGTAATCAAGATTGATAGATTATTCATAGCGCAAGCTAATGAAAACCCGAAATATAACAAAATATTAAATTCAATCAGTGAATTAGGTACTAAGCTTGGGCTTAAAATCGTTGCTGAAGGAGTTGAAGAAATCGCCCAGTTTGAATTAGTGAAACGCATGGGAATTAGTAGCGTACAAGGGTATTTAGTTAGTCGTCCGCAGTCATCTGTGAATGTTGGCAGTAAGGTACTACAAGGGAATGTTAATCATATCGCCGCGACGGGCACTGGCGTTTGGAACCTCGAAACTTAACGATTTGTCATTTAAAATTTTATTACCATGGAAATCTAGCTAAAAATAGATAATAATACTTAATAATTAGTATCCAATCCCCCATCTTACATGCTTAAAAAAAGTCTCTTTTCCTTAATCTCAATCGTAATTTTAGTTAGTGTTATTCTTACTAGCATGTCAATTTATACCTTATACAGCAAAAAGAAACTCAGTGTTGATCCTAAACTAAAAGAAATATCGGGGATCGAATTTGATAAATTCAAGCGCTTATGGGCAATAAATGATGGCGGTAATGAAGCAAAACTTTATCGTCTCAACGAAGATGGCTCTATCGCCAAAGAGGTACTGGTTACTAATGCGAAAAACATTGATTGGGAAGATATGACTCAGAATGATTTTGGGCACTTCTTTTTAGGAGACTTTGGTAATAATAATCAAGAACGTAAATGGCTCACTATTTATAAAATAGAAAATCCCATCGACATTAAAACTGATACCACCGAAGCTGAAATTATCAAGTTCACTTATCCAGAACTCGACGGTAGCCCTATCACTCCAGATAAACGAAACTTTGACCTAGAAGCATTTGTAGCCTTTGGCCGCCACTTATATTTGTTTACTAAAAACCGTACGGAACCGTTTGATGGGATTACAAATTTGTATAAAGTTGGCGATCATGCAGCGAATTTTGATGCGCAGTTAATAGATTCCTTTAAAACTTGTACAACGATGGAAAAGCTCTGTTGGATAACTTCAGCGGCACTTAGCCCCGATCGTACAAAGTTAGTATTACTAGATTCAACAAGCATTTGGTTATTTGAAAACTTTACTGGTGATAAGTTTTTCTCAGGAGACGTATCGCGGATAGATTTGGGTATTGTGACTCAAAAAGAAGCGATTACATTTTATGATGAAAATACCATTGTATTTACCGATGAAGAATTTAAAGGAATTGGCGGTAACGCCTATGTCATTAAACTCGATGAAGTAAAAAAAACCATCATTAAGAAAATACCAACGGCGTCAGATTAAAATAAATCTATATCAGTGCTTTTGTCGTTTGAGTTAATTAAGTTATTTTCCATTAACTGTTCATAAAAGCACAGCCTATTGCGACCATTTTCTTTTGCATAATAAAGTGCCTTATCCGCATTTTCCAATACAGTAATAGGGAAATCATAAGGACTGATACGACACATGCCTATACTTACAGTCATATTTTCAACAAATGGAAAATGAGTGTCTCTGATCATCTCCATAAACTCATTCATTTTCTTTTCGATAGATTCAAAGTTAGTAGGTTCAAACACTATCACAAATTCCTCACCACCAAAGCGAAAAATCAAGTCTGTTGAACGCAGGAAGTGACGCATTTTTTGTGCAAGTAACAATAAAACCTCATCACCACAAACATGACCAAAGCTATCATTAATTTTTTTGAAATGATCAATATCAAGCATTGCTAACCAAGATGTTGAACTGAGCTTTCGCTTGCGATTATCATCCGTTTTAACCGTTTTATGCTGTTTAATTACTTGCTTTTCAATTAGCTGCTTTATTTTTTTATCAAATGTTTGCCTATTTAACAGACCAGTCAGTTGATCCCGTTCATTCTCATGCAAGATAAATAAATAATTTTCATAAATACGGCAAAAGGCATTAAGCAAAACCTGATCCGAGCTTTTTAAACCTTTGCAAACAACAGCAATTGCACCTATCGGCTTTTCTTGCAAAGATATTGGTAACCAACGTTTCTCGATACCATCAGCATACTGTACAGTAATAATGCAAGCTGAGCGCAAACATGACAACAGTTCAGGCTCTGGTGAATCAACAACTTGACGTTGCGCCCACTCAAACTGATTACCATTGATTACTTTTAACGATATACTGCGCTCAATCGTTAAATCACTTTGCACGTCTAAATCCTTATAAACTACAATTTCTGTACAACCAACAAATTCTTGGATCGTCGAGATCAAGCTATATTCCAATGAATCTACATCACGGTTTTTGGTTATTTTAATTAGTGAATTTAATAAGTTTTCTTCCATAAGGATCCTGTATTCAAATAACTGAACATTCTTATTATGACTAATTACCCGTATAAAAGATTATAAAAATATAAATCAAACAAAAACGTCAATAAAGTTTGCTCTCATAATTACATTAACGAGTAAGAAAACCCAGTGCTAGTCGTAAGTGTAGTGTGTAAATACTGTTTAGTCACAATAGAAAGTATGACATTCTGTATTTATCGTCAACTTAGCGTTTAAATTTTGTTTCTAAAATAACAGAAGAAGTCGTACGTTCAACTCCATCTAAATTACCAATATCATCGAGTAAATGGCTGAGTTTTTCTAGATTTTGTGCTTGCACAACTGCAATTAAATCAAACTCACCACTGATAGCATACAATTGTGAGATGGCATCAATCTGCTTGAGCTCGAGGTTAGTTTTAGTGGTTAGTTTTTGCTTTACCTTAATCGATACATGGGCCGATACCATGGCACTTAAGTACGCATCGCCATAGTCAACACTGTAGCCCTTTATCACTCCAGTCTCTTCTAGCTTTAACATCCTACTTTGTACCGTTGAGCGTGATAAGTTAAGTGCCCTGGCAAGATCAGAAATACTCGCTCTGGCATTCGTGCGAAGTATAGAAAGTAGCTTTTCGTCTTGTATAGTTATCATATTGATTATTAACCTCGTCATTTTGTATTTTATTTTAATCATTTTTCACAAAATAGCACTGCAAATTTAAGCTTTGAACTCAGATAATAGCGGTAGTAAATAAGAAAAATTATTAAAGCACATTATTGCAGGGTAATAACGGCTTGATTAACCCATCAAATGCAATTTGTTTTTTTTCATATTAAGCCAGAATTAGGTGTAACAAATGCAAGTAACAAGAGAATTATTCAACGACGTAATGGTCCCTAACTATAACCCATCAGAGGTTATTCCGGTGCGTGGCCAAGGTTCTCGTGTTTGGGATCAAAACGATAAAGAATATATCGACTTTGCTGGCGGTATTGCGGTCAACTGTTTAGGTCACTGTCACCCAGCCCTTGTTAATGCGTTAAAAGAGCAAGGCGAAAAAATCTGGCACTTATCCAATGTCATGACTAATGAGCCAGCACTTCGATTAGCTAAAAAAATCACCGACGCAACATTTGCAGACAAAGTTTACTTTGCAAACTCAGGCGCAGAAGCAAATGAAGCAGCGCTAAAACTCGCACGTCGTTTCGCATTGGATGTACATGGTGCTGATAAAAGCCAAATAATCGCATTTAACAAAGGCTTTCATGGTCGTACCTTTTTTACCGTAACTGTGGGTGGCCAAACCGCATATTCTGACGGTTTTGGTCCTAAACCAGCCGCAATTGATCATTGTGACTACAATGATTTAGCTGCTTTTGAAGCACTGATCAGCGATAAAACCTGTGCCGTAATGATGGAACCTCTGCAAGGTGAAGGCGGCATTATCTCTGCAAATAATGAATTTATCAAAGGTGTGCGTGCTTTGTGTGATAAACACAATGCATTGCTTATTTTTGACGAAGTACAAACGGGTGTAGGCCGTACAGGCTCACTATACGCATACCAAGAATTAGGCGTGACACCAGATATTTTAACAACAGCAAAAGCGTTGGGTGGCGGTTTCCCTATTGGTGCGATGATCACCACTTCTGATATTGCAGCACATCTTAAAGTGGGCACGCATGGTTCAACCTATGGCGGTAACCCGTTAGCGTGTGCAGTGGCAGAAGCGGCATTTGATACCGTGAATACCGAACAAGTGCTAAGCGGCGTTAAACAGCGTGAACAGCTTTTCCGTGATGGTTTTGCAGCGATCAACGCAAAATACGACGTATTTAGTGAAGTACGCGGTAAAGGTCTATTATTAGGCGCCGTACTAAACAGCAAGTTTGAAGGGCGCGCTCGCGACTTCTTAGTAGCAAGTACTCAACAAGGGCTAATGAGCTTAGTTGCTGGTACTGATGTTATTCGTTTTACGCCTTCGCTGGTGATCCCACTTGAGGACATTAAAGAAGGTCTAGTGCGCTTTGAAAAAGCCGTAGCAGACGTTGTAAACGGTTAACCTAATTTAACGCCCTGTTTAGGGCGTTAATGGAGCACTTTTAAATGCAAGTATTACGTCCTATAACCGCAAATGATTTTGACTCACTAAAACAAATAGCAATAGAGTCAGGCCATGGTTTTACATCATTACCTGTTGATGATGCCTTGTTGCTAGAGAAAATTGAACGAGCAGAAAGGAGCTTTGCAAAAAACATTAATAAGCCTCAAGACGAGGGCTACCTATTTGTATTAGAAGACAGTGAAACAGGTCAAGTCGTTGGCACTACCGCGATTGAAGCGGCGGTCGGTATGAACGTTCCTTTGTATCACTATCATTTAGGTAAAACGGTTCATCATTCACGCACTCTTAACGTATATAACACCGTTGATATTCTCAGCATGTGTAATGATTACACCGGCTGCTCAGAGATATGCACACTATTTTTACGTGAAGATAGCCGCAAAGGGCTAACAGGACGTTTCTTATCGCGTTCACGCTTTTTGTTTATGGCTCAACACAGTGAGCGTTTTGCCGATACCATCATTGCAGAAATGCGTGGCGTTAGTGACGAAAACGGCCATTCTCCATTTTGGCAATGGCTTGAAGAACATTTTTTCAGTATTGAATTCCCACTAGCCGATCATTTAGTCGGCTTAGGCGATAAAGTATTTATTAGTGAATTAATGCCCAAGTACCCTATTTACGCCAACCTGTTAAGCAAAAAAGCGCAAGCTGTAATTGGTAAAGTACACGAGCACACTAAACCTGCACTAAAATTGCTTGAAAAAGAAGGTTTTGAGCATCGAGGTTACGTTGATTTATTTGATGCTGGGCCAACAGTTGAAGCCAAACTTGGCAATATACGTAGCATCCGTGAATCTCAAGTATGCCCTATTACCATAGGTGAACTTGATCATATTAATCAACAAAGTTCCGACACCTTAGCTATTTGTAATCAAGGCGTGAATGACTTCAGAGCCACTTTCACAAAACATGCACATTATAATCATGCTAAACATACCTTGATTATTAGCAGTGAAGTTGCAAAAGCACTTAAATTAAAACAAGGAGATGCAGCGCGGTTTTTCCGTCTGTAAACCTCTGTAGGAGTTTCTATGAGCGTTAATACGCACAACAGCCAACTAATCAATAACCAATGGCAAACTGGCTTAGGTCATGATTTCTGTTCAATAAACCCAAGTAACGGGGACATTGTTTGGCAAGGTAAAGCGGCAAGTAAAGAACAAGTAGACGCAGCCATTAAATCAGCTCGTCAGGCACACATTACATGGGCAAATACCCCAATTACAGAGCGTATTGCGGTTCTTGAACGTTTTGTCAGCCAGCTAAAAGAAAATAGCGAAGAGTTTGCGACTATCATTGCCCGCGAAACAGGTAAACCACTATGGGAAACACGCACCGAAGTGGGTGCTATGACAGGCAAAGTGGCGATCTCAATAAAAGCTCATAATGAACGAACAGGCACTACTGAAAATCCAATGCCCGGCGCTAAAGCTTTTATTCGTCATAAGCCGCATGGAGTAGTGGCTATTTTTGGCCCTTATAATTTCCCAGGCCACCTCCCTAATGGTCATATAGTACCGGCAATTTTAGCGGGTAATACCGTCGTATTTAAACCATCTGAGCTAACCCCACTTGTTGCTCAATACACACTTGAGTTATGGTTAAAAGCAGGCCTGCCAGCTGGGGTGATCAACCTTATTCAGGGTGAAGTTGACACCGGTATTGCACTTGCTAGCCACCAAGATACCGATGGGTTGTTTTTTACTGGCAGCTCAAACACAGGTCATTTATTACATAAGCAGTTTGCTGGACATCCAGGTAAAATTTTAGCGCTAGAAATGGGGGGGAATAACCCGCTCATAGTTAAAGATGTGGCTGACGTAAATGCTGCCGTGCATGATATTATCCAATCCGGCTTTATAACTTCTGGCCAGCGCTGTACGTGCGCCCGTCGGGTATTTATTGCAAATACAGCTAATGGTAATGCTATTTTAGAAAAGCTGATCACCGCAACTAAAAGTATTAAAGTTGCAGACAGCTTTAGCGAAGAACAACCTTTCATGGGGGCTATGATCAGCGAAAAAGCAGCGCTTGGGATGGTCGCCGCTCAGCAACAATTGATTGATATGGGAGCTGAACCTTTAGTTGAACTAAAACACTTAAAACCAGGCACTGGTTTTGTAAGCCCTGGTATTATCGATGTAACAAATGTGGCCAGCATCGCAGATGAAGAACACTTTGGCCCATTAATTAAAATTTATCGCTATAGCGACTTTGACAGTGCAATTGTGGAAGCGAACAATACCTCATTTGGTTTATCGGCTGGGCTTTTAAGTGACTCAAGTGAAGATTATGAGCACTTCTTAAAACATATTCGCGCCGGTATTGTTAACTGGAATCGCCCAATTACCGGTGCATCAAGTGCCGCGCCATTTGGTGGTATTGGTGCCAGTGGTAACCACAGAGCGAGCGCCTATTACGCCGCAGATTACTGCTCATACCCAGTAGCCTCTGTTGAAGCACCAAGCGTTAGTTTACCAAGTACCCTTGCGCCGGGCTTAATTATTGAATAATCAGTCTGCAGCTTAACGGCTGCAGAAATTAAATTAAGGAATTAAAAATGCACACAGATGTAAATGCCCTTTTTGACAACTTATGGCAAAACTACCTAGCGGTAACACCGTCAGCTGTAAAAGTTCATGAGCTATTAGGCTCGACACAACAAGATGATGTGATCAACGACCATATTGCACTACGCACTTTCAATCATGAAAAAATTGGTCTGGAAAAGTTAGCCGCCCATTTCTTAGCCGTCGGTTATAAAGAATGTGGTGAATATCATTTTGAAGCTAAAAAATTGTATGCTAAACATTATGAGCATACCGATCCAAAGCAACCAAAAGTATTTATTTCTGAATTACTTGTAGAGCAATGTTCTGAACAACTGCAAAACATCGTTAATGAGCTGGTTGCCAGCATAGATGCAGATGACGTAACCGCAGAAAACTTCTTATACTCAGGCACCCATTGGCAAGTAAGCTCTGAAACTTATAAACAGTTACTGGCTGAAAGCGAATATGCAGCGTGGATGTCAGCATGGGGTTACCGTGCTAATCATTTCACCGTGAACATTAATGAACTTGCCAAATTTGATAAAATTGAAGACGTTAACCAAACGCTTAAAGATGCCGGTTTTGCCCTTAATATTTCAGGCGGTGAAGTAAAAGGCTCACCTGAGGTATTACTTGAGCAATCATCAACCCTTGCCGATGACTTTGCCGTAGAGTTTAGTGACACGACGATGAGCGTACCTAGTTGTTTTTATGAGTTTGCCCTGCGTTATGCGAAACCTGATGGTGAACTATATACCGGTTTCGTTGCTGCATCGGCCGATAAAATCTTTGAAAGCACCAATGCACGTTAATTAATTAAATAAAGCCCGCAAGGGCTTTTTTAAAAGACAAAATTAAAGTTTCTTGTTATTTTTAATAATGACTGAAGGAGCTTGTATGAAAATTCTGATACTCATTTGCTGTGCTTTTATGCTGCCGAGCCTTGTCTATGCAAAGCAGGCTGTTACTTTTTTGTCTTATGAATATTTTATCACTGCAGAAGAGAAATCTATTGATGATGGACGTTACCTTGCTGCTTTTACGAAAGCACTCAGCCATAAATTTAAAGTAGAGCAACACACAACTAACGTCGCTCGGATGTTAAAGCAGCTCTCTGGTCAAACCGATGTGTGTAGTTTTAATATATTGAAAACACCTCAGCGCAAAAAACAATTTATTTTCTCTGCGATGCCCTCCTCTATGTTCTTACAACGCAGAGTATTTGCTCTGAAAGACACGCTCAAAGATTTGCCTGAACAAGTGTCAATTTCAAAGTTACTCGCAAATAAACACACTTTTGCCACACTTACATCTACTAGTTATCAAGAACTTGATAGTATGCTGACAATGTACCAACATCAAATCGTGCCCATAATTGGTGCTGGTGATTTTTCCCGTTTAGCAAAACTACTCTTGCACAAGCGTGTTGATATGATCATTGACTATGACGTAAGTGTTAAACATTTTTTAACATCCCAGCAATATGCTGAACTAGATAGTCGTGAGATCATAGAATACCCAGAGTTTAATAGCGGCTACTTTGCTTGTAGCAGAACCCAAGTTGGCACGCAGGTGATTAAGCAAATAGATGCACTCATGCAAAGTGCTAAAATGCACCAGCCCATCAAGCAATATCACTATGCTAATTTTGATCCTGAAATAGCTGAACGAATTATGACTATTTATAAAACTTACTATAAACCAAGTATTTATAATGATTAAATTTACTTACCGACAAGGTATACAAAACGAGCGTGCAATATATACATTAGGGTAATGCGGATACTCATGATGCCCTTGAGTAGGCTGTAATGTATTGATTGATAACATCAACAAACTTGCAAACTTTATTACTTACAAAAACCTGGTAGATATATTAGTTTACTTGAGTTTTAGTAATACAGATACACTTGCTGACTGCTCTAAAAATTCGGTTGTAGTCCACAAATGGCAATAGCAATAATTACCCATGCAACTTTTAGACACTCGTGTTGGAGCGCATACACTAGTAACGGCAACTAACTTTTCAATTCTTCAAATTTGCTGAAGTTGTAGTGTTAAATGCACATATTGACAGCCAAGAGTAACTGACTGACTTATCAAACTCTTAGTTATACGATACGAAAATGCAGTTGTTCATTACAACTGCGTTTTTATTGTTTTTATACTAGGATTATGAGTCACTATATAAATAGTGGTTTATAGTCGTTTTCTAACTGTTCAAATGACAAATCACCAATAAAACGGCCAAAACTAAGCCACGTTGCTAAACCACGTAAATCTTTAAAATGTGGTGGAACAAACTTAGGGTCTTCAATTACACCTAAATCATGTAATTGCGATATTAGTCTAAAGTCATCAATCGAGATTTTACCCACTAACAGCAAAGGTAATTGATCGATGCGGCCAAGTTGTATCGCAACCCGAATTAAATTGTAAACCAATACAAACCCTTTGATATAAGCGATATCTTTAGTAAATGGCAACCCTGTTGCGGTACTGCCACGAAATACTCGCTGGGCCAATGTATAGCTCTCATCTTTACTCAAGCCTTGAGCAACATAATCACGATATATATCAACAAACTCAGCCCCATCAATTACCTTGGTCACCGCTTGAATACGATTTACTAACTTCGCTAAACGTCGAGGTGTTGATTTAAGGGTGATGATTTCGGTTAGTACTGCCAGCCCCTCTTGTGTCACTGTTGAACTTGGCGTGCCTTTACTTAAACAGGTTAAGTATGGCTGAGCTAAACCATTTTGCGTTGTACCGACGTGGATCCAGCCCTCATGTACTTCTAAAATATCAAGCTCTCGTTGAGAAAACTTTACATCTTGATTTAGCTTAATATTATTAGCACCAGCAGCTGCATCACTGACGATCCCATCACTAATGACCACTTCAACATCGATACCTGGCATGCTTAAACGTACTTGTTCAGCTAGAATCCGAACGGCTTCATCAGCATCTATATTTTTAGGATCATCAGGTAAAATATCGGCCGCTAATAGATTTTTGAGCGGTAACTCAAGCATATTTGCAAGCTCTGATAACGATGGCTCACCGGCATGAAATAAATCTTTTGGATGACCAAACAACTCTACAGATAAATCATGAAATTCAGCAGTACCACGGTATTCAAGCATACTTAATACTGTTTTGTACTCGCTGCACATTTTACTCATATATTGAGCGATAGGATTGAGTTGCCCAAGCTGGCTAATGATATTACGGTTTAGATCAGAAAATGCTTGGCGTAGCTCGCTAGGTACAAAACCTAGATCCCGTTGCTGATAATAGGCTTTATCAACCAGTGGGTTTTTTTGACATTTTTGTCTAAAAAACTCTTCCTTTATGCTTTTATCCCAATTTATCGCATCTAAGATGCGGATCGGGGTTTGTAGGGCGATTAATCGATCTGATAACTCGCGAGTTTTAAGTAATAACGCCTTATCTATCATGCTCTAAGCTCACTGATGAATGAGCCTAGAGGATAGGCTAGATTTGCTCATTTTCAAAGCAAATTATTACTTACTTTGCAAATTTACAGGGCTAGAAAAATCGCTGATACGATTAACCATGTGTCCATTTTTATAAATGACCAAGGTAGGCACACTACTTATTTTATTATCAATAAATAAATCATTACCGTGATCAATGTACACCGGATGTATGACTTTAAATTTTTCGATATATTCATCAACAGCTGCTTGATCTGTCCATAATTGGCTAACCCTAGCTTCAGTATCAATTCCCTGATTGGTTAATCGATTGATTTGCTTTTGAGCTGCGGCACAGTTTGTTGCCATCTTCGGGCGAGTATCAGCTAAATACCAATCACACCACGTTGCCGTATATAATATTGCTTTTAAGCCAAACTCTGGAATAACTAAAGCAGTCGCAGCTTGCTTATTACCTTCATCTAACAAGCGTGGCTTTGCCACCACGCCGTCATGTGATAATAATCGCAGTGTATTATCAAGTGCTTTATCTGCTTCATGGCCTTGAAAAATAACTTTGCCCGTTTTATCGAGTAATACATGAAAAGGAGTGCCTATAAATTGATAATGCTGAGCAACTTTTGCGGTATGATCACTCATGATCGGCATGGTTAAATTAAACTCTTTTTTAACAGCTGCAACAGCAGCAGGATCATCATTTAGATCAATGTTAATCGCTATTGTATCAATTGTATCTCCATACTGTTCATAGGCCTGCTGAAAGTGTGGCATTTGCTCCATACACGGTTTACACCAAGTCGCCCAAAATTTTAAATACACAGGCTTTTTGCCAACGATTTTATTCAGCTCGAACAGTTCACCCTGTTGGTTTTTTAAAACCAAATTTGACTCATTTGCTAACAAATGTTGACTGCATGAAAAGTACAAAAAGACCCACAACAGCTTAATATATTTAAACTTCATCATTGTTATCCCTAAAATAAATTCACCTTAGCATGGTCGCTTTCTCAGCAGATTGTAATTTTGCGACATCGGTGAACTTTTCGATCATTTATCATTACATGGTATAAACTAAATAGAGTTAGGTTTCGTATCAATTTAATTATCAAAGCAACTTTTGGAGTAGTGATGAAAAATGACATCGAAGGAAAACAAATATTAGCTGTCTATGAGCAGATCATCCAACATGGTGAGATAAATAATGAAGGGAAACACTATAAAGGATTAACCGCATTTTCAGATATTGATGGTTATACCATTTATCTTAAAGGCAGTGGCGTATTGCTCAGATTTGGTTTTCACAACACCTATCATCTCGATTATGAACATGAGAAGCATAAAGATGACTTCCTTAAAAAGCTGGAAAATATAATCAATGAGGTGTAATTGTGTATAACAGCAAACCCCGCATTCGCCCAGCTAACAAGCACAACCAACATACAGATTTTATAGCCAAGGTTGTGCAAGAATTACGCGACGATGAAAGTAAGCTTGCCATAATTAAAGGTAATCTTGAGGAGTATCGGCAACAACGGTTCCTGAAGCGAGGGTTTTTAACTGCAATCGAACGATTCGACTGGGTGTTTGAAGCTTCTGATAATATTGAAGATATTTGTCAGCAAATCTTAGCGGATGACTATATTGGCCAGCGATTACGTCGCTATCCATTACTTTTCAAAGGAATTCTATAGCCTAATTGACAGTTTATCGTACCCATCTGGTAAACCACCGTTTATTGATGATAATAATGCTTAAAAATGATAGATTGCGGAAATTTTAAATTTTAAGAGCCTTGCTATGTCAAAAGCCGTCGACACTGCCGACTCATCGAGTGAAGAAAAACAATCGGGATTATTTAACCGATTTTTAGCCTCTGTTGAGTTTTTGGGGAATATGTTACCCCACCCAATCACCTTGTTTGCCCTATTTTGTGTGGCCATTATTGTTTTCAGTGGTATTGCTGATTGGTTTGGATTAACTGCAATTGATCCTCGCCCAATTGGCTCCGCAGGTCGTGAAGCTGACGGCGTTATCGAAGTTGTGAGTCTATTAAGTGCTGAAGGCTTACAACGTATCGTCACCGGTCTTGTTACTAATTTTACTAGTTTTGCCCCTTTAGGCACTGTGCTTGTTGCACTATTAGGTGTCAGCGTTGCCGAACATTCAGGGCTATTATCTGCTGCAATGCGTGGCATGGTAATGGGGGCATCAAAACGCTTAGTTACTTTTATGGTGGTATTTGCCGCTATATTATCTAATACCGCATCTGAACTTGGTTATGTTGTATTAATCCCTTTAGCCGCAATGATCTTCCATAGTTTAGGGCGTCATCCTTTAGCCGGCTTAGCCGCGGCTTTTGCTGGTGTATCAGGTGGTTACAGTGCTAATTTATTGTTAGGTACGATTGATCCATTGCTTGCAGGTATTACGACTCCGGCAGCACAAATGATTGATCCAACTTACCAAGTTGGCGCTGAAGCAAACTGGTATTTTATGATGATTTCAGTTTTATTGATTGCCGTATTAGGCACCATCGTTACTGAAAAAATTGTTGAACCCCGCCTTGGAAAATACAACCCCGACGATGCCAGTGCTGATCTGGCGCAGAATAATATAGAAGGCTTAACTGCTAAAGAAAAATCAGGCTTAAAATGGGCTGGATTTTCTTTATTGTTAGTATCACTACTACTTGCTTGGACAATCGTGCCTGCAGATGGCATTTTGCGCCATCCTGAAACAGGCTTATTTGCCCACTCGCCTTTTTCTAAAGGGATTGTGGTATTTATTTTTATTACCTTTGGTATACCAGGTTTCGTTTATGGCCGTGTAGTAGGCACCATGAAAAATGATAAAGACGTGATCAACGCAATGAGCAAAAGTATGAGCTCAATGGGCATGTACATTGTATTAGTATTTTTTGCCGCGCAGTTTGTTGCCTTCTTTAAATGGACTAACTTAGGGACTATTTTAGCCATAAATGGCGCTGCTATGTTACAAGCCCTCAATCTGACTGGTCCTGAAGTATTTGTGTTATTTATATTAATGTGTGCATTAGTTAATCTAAGCTTAGGTTCTTCATCTGCACAATGGGCAATCACTGCGCCAATATTTGTACCTATGCTCATGTTGATTGGCTATGCGCCAGAGACCATTCAGGCGGCTTATCGGATTGGTGATTCTGTCACGAACTTGATCACCCCAATGATGAGTTACTTTGGCTTGATCCTCGCCGTTGCCACTAAATATAAAAAAGACATGGGAATAGGCACTTTAGTCGCCACCATGCTGCCTTATAGTATGATTTTCTTTGTCGGTTGGGTTGCTCTGTTTTATTTGTGGGTGTTTGTATTTGGTCTGCCAGTAGGGCCTGGCTCACCAATTTATTACACACCTTAATAACCGATAAATAATGCCAGCTGTTGCTGGCATTATTATTGAGTAACTCTAACCTGTTTGAAAAACTAAACTATCTGCTTTAATAATAGTAACTACTTATACAATTGCCACATTACTAGCAACTTCAACGAGATCTAAAATTATGAAAATAGTATTTTTTATTATCACTTTAGCATGTTCTTTGATCAGCATAACAAGTTATGCGCAGCCACTCCCATCAGTAAATATAAAGTCCGTTGCATTAACTAATTATGCGAACCCGCAACAACACATCTATACTGCAGGACAACCTTCTAAAGAGCAATTTCAGCAGCTTGCAAAGCAAGGTATAAAGTATGTGATTAATTTACGCGGGGATGGGGAAAATAATTGGGATGAACAGGCTTTAGTGACCAATTTAGGACTGCAATACTTTTCACTGCCCATTTCATCAAGAGCCGATATCAATATTGAAAATGCAAAAAAGCTGCAGCAATTATTAGCGCAAGCATCTGAGAGCCCAACATTACTGCATTGTGCAAGTGGTAACCGAGTTGGTGCACTGATTGCACTTTATAACGCAATAGAGCTTAACCAACCAATTGAAAAAGCGATTGAAACAGGTAAGCAATGGGGCTTACAAAGTCTTGAACCTGTGGTAAGAGACGCCATAGCAACCTATAAAATAAAAGAGCATTAAAATAACACGTTAGCTATGTTAAAATGTTTAACTATTTTGTTTAACTTTAAATGGATTTAACAATGAAAAATATCTTTCTGTTACTCAGTTTATTCTGCACTTGTAGCTACGCGATAGAATTACAAAAATATCCTCTTGTACTTGAGTCATCAAGTGGCGAGCAAGTGACTATTATTAATACCCTTGATAACAGCCAAGCATTGGTCAAAGTCGTTGGGGTAAATAGTCCTATTGACGAAGTGGTTTTTTTAACCGCTCTGAAACCTCACGGAAGTATACAAGCTTACAAATACACGTTTGACGGGGAACAGCGAGCACTCGTCACGAAAGAGCAAGGTTATAGCTGTTGTAGCTACACACTATATTTGCCAAATAGCCGCCAAGCAATTTATTTGAGTGAACTAAAAGATAAGCGAGCAAAAGGAATAAGCGAAGATACCTATGCACAATATATAAGCCAACTTGAGCAAGGTATTCAGTTAAAACTAGCTAAGTTTGATCGCGATAATGCAATTAAACAATCACAAATCGCACTTACTGACGCTAGTAAAGAGCTAAATTTACAGTGTGAGAAAGACATAGCCACCTCAGTAAATTGGCAAGCACTTGATGATAAAACCTTACAAACTTATGCCGTTGGCGCATATTGTGCACAAGTAGCCAACTCATTAGCCAAGCAATGCCAACAATCAGCTAAATTTAAAGCTAAAATACAACAATTTAATCAGGTTGATTGTGAATTTAGTAATGAACTAAAACTGCGTCATACCGACTCATTAATCAAATTTACTACAGCGCCAAAAGCACCAAACCAACAACAGTTTGTTGATGCATATTTTCGTAATTTATAGCAATAAAAAAAGCCCTTAGTTAAATACTAAGGGCTTTTTTAAAATGTAATTTAAAGCTGCCATGCATAACTTAATTTAGTAAAGAAAGTACGTTGATCGCGTTCTATACTTTTTAATGAGTCATCTTGATAGCCTTTATCTGAATAACCCAAGTAAAATAATGTTTGTGCGTTAATTTTATATGAGTAAACAAGCTGACTGCCATAATCTCGGTTGATGTGATTTACAGCAAAGTAATAAGCATTTTGATTTCGGTCGATATCTTCAAACTGTAAAATCAGTTTCAGCATCGAGCGCATATTAAATTTATAATAAATTCGTAAATCGGTTAGATTCGCTGTAAATACATTTTCACCTTGTGGGTTATCTAAACGGCTATAACTGTGTTCAAGCTGTAGTTGCCAATGATCATTGATGTCCCAGGTAAGTTCTGGCTCTAGAGTAAATAAATCACCTAACTGCTCATTACTGTAATCTATTTTACTACCAAACTCACTATAGAGCGTAATACGTAAATCTTTGCTTGGGTTAAAACCACCATAAATAAAGCCGATATTTTGATTATAAAAATCATCTTTATAGCTCTCATTACGATGGATCAAACCAAACTCTAAGGATGACTGTAATTGGCCTTTTAAAAAAATATACCCTTCGTACTCTTCTTCAAGCAAGCTACCATCTTGCGCCCAGGTTTTGTCCCAATCAACATTATAAGAATATTCGGTTATCATCTCACTTGCGTCTAAGTACCAAGTTTGCCCGCCGCCTAGTAACACTTTTTTATAATCTACTTTTCCTTGATAGCCAACATCGGTACGATAATCCTCACCAATATCTTCGTAACTGGCAAGTAGCTTATAATCCCGTTTCTCGCGAGCAAACTCGATCTTATAAGCTTGATCAGATTGATTTTTCTCCAAGCCATAATTATCAGTTAAAAAAGCGGAGTTTTTAGTATCAGAGGTAGCAACTTGATACAACACACTATCTGTTTGATTAAACCAATAACTACCATCTACCGACAGTACGGTATTGTGATAGTCATTCGCTTCACGGTGGGTGCTCATCACCCCAATAGTGCCCTGCTCGCCAATGTCGTATTGATATCGGCCAACCGCTGACTTTGATTTTTCAGCTAAATTAGCAAAGCCAGAACCTTGGTTAGTCGGTAAAAAAAGACTGGTATTTTCATCATCGGCATACATAAAAGCATAACTATGTGCATCTGTTTTACCGGTTATTTTGGCGCCAATTTCAGGCTCGGCAATTGTACGAGTATATAAAAGCTCAAATAAACTGCTTTTGAAATACGATGCACCATCTAAAAAGAACGGACGTTTCTCAGCATAATAAATAGAGTATGTGGTATTGACATCCAACTCTAAACTATCGGTCTCTACTTGCGAGAAATCGGGATTAATTGTGGCATTAATAACCGCATCTTGGCTGATCCCCCAACGTAAATCGAGTCCAGCTTCAGTCTCAATATCACCATTTTGCCAATCCCCTGGTACAGCCTCTTTCACATCATTGCGAAGAGCGGTCAAGGTCGGTGTTAATTGAATATTTTTGCTCGGCTCCATGGCATTAAAGCCTGTTATTTTATCAAACTGGCAAAAACTGCATTTCACGTCGCGGTCAAAACCTACATTGGATAATTGATATAAAACATCTCGAGGATAATTACGCCACAGCGCAAACCCCCATGTCATATCGGCTTTATTTTTAGGAAAACGCAATGCAGTGAACGGGATGCGCATCTCTACGGTATAACCTTGGTCAGTTATTTGCCCTGCACTGTCCCAAATCGCATCCCACGATGGGTCTTCAGTCCAGCCATCGGTATCGGTCATGCGCATATCACCTTGTGCACCGAGTGGATTTACGTAAAACTCATAACCTGTTCGCTCATCGTTAAAAGTATCAATCATCAATGCGACATTATCATCCGACCATAATGTATCGCGATCTCGAAGTGCTGCACGTATTTGACTGGGATCATTATCATAAGCAACAAAACCAAGATATAAATAGTTGCCATCTTCATAGATATAAGCGTCTGTTTTTACAGGTGGTATGCCTTTTTCGTTGGGTTCATTTTGATAGCGTAAAGGGATTAAAGTGGCTTGTTGCCAGTGCGGTTCGCTCAACTCACCATCAAGATCAATACCTTGATCAATGTGCGCTAAACTAAATTGTTGTTGCTCAGCGTGTGCAAACGTACTACATAAAGCGAAAGCTAAAACCCAGACAGGTAACGTTATTAATTTTATATACTGCATAAACATCCATTTAATACTCAGTTACTCGGATGAGTAAGTTAAGTAGCAATTGTAATTCACGCAGGTACATTTGTTAATAGTTTGATTGTAAAAATGTTATTTTAATTAACTAATCAAGACAAAAAGCTGAGATTTTAGGTCTCAATTAACTTTAATTTATCGGCCACACCATTCCAGGTATCGGCATCTTCAGGGGCTGGTTTTACATCAGTGATACGCGGCCAAATAAGAGCAAGTTCGGCATTCAGTTCGGTGAATTCTTGTTGCGAATCAGGTAATTCATCTTCTTGATAAATTGCTTCAGCGGGGCATTCTGGAACACATAAACCACAATCAATACAATCAATCGGACTGATCGCCAAGAAATTAGGGCCTTCATAAAACGCATCTGCTGGACACACTGCTACACAGTCAGTGTATTTACACTTTATACAGTTTTCAGTGACTACAAATGCCATTTTAACGTTTGCCTAACATATCTTAATACAGCTGGAGATCATACCCAACCACAGCCAAAATACAATAAATAATCGCTGCCATCGAGGCATAAATTAACGTAAAATAGTCCGTTATTGTGAGCAACTCGCGTCAGCGACTGCTAAGACACCTAACAGAGACTAAATATGATACGTTTAACAGAAATTAAGCTGCCACTTGATCATGGCGAAGATGCCATAAAGCAAGCAATTATAACTAAACTTGGCATTGATAACAGCCAACTCCATAGCTTTAATGTCTTTAAACGTGGTTACGATGCCCGTAAAAAAACCGCCATTTTACTTATTTATACCCTCGACATTGAGGTTGATAATGAAGCGCAATTATTAATTCAGTTTGCTAAAGACCAACATGTAAAACCAGCCCCTGACACCAGCTATAAATTTGTTGCTCAAGCACCAGCAACAATTCAAGAACGTCCTGTGGTAATAGGCTTTGGCCCTTGTGGACTGTTTGCTGGTTTAATACTGGCGCAAATGGGATTTAAACCCATTATTTTAGAACGTGGTAAAGAAGTACGTGAACGTACCAAAGACACTTTCGGTTTTTGGCGAAAACGTACTCTAAATACCGAGTCAAACGTGCAATTTGGTGAAGGCGGCGCAGGAACATTCTCTGACGGAAAACTTTACAGCCAAGTTAAAGATCCAAAGCATTATGGTCGTAAAGTAATCACTGAATTTGTAGCTGCGGGCGCACCAGAAGAAATTATGTATGTCAGCAAACCGCATATTGGTACTTTTAAGCTGGTTACGATGATTGAAAAAATGCGTGCAAGTATTGAAGCGCTCGGCGGTGAAATTCGTTTTAGCACCCGCGTTGATGACATCCTACTTGATGATGGCCAAGTAACAGGACTGAAATTATCCTCCGGTGAACAACTTGATACCCGTCATGTTGTGCTTGCGGTAGGTCACAGCGCACGTGATACATTTAAAATGGTATACGATAAAGGGATTTACGTTGAAGCAAAACCGTTTTCAGTTGGTTTTAGAATTGAGCACAAACAATCTATGATCGATGAATGCCGTTTTGGTGATAATGCTGGTAACCCGATTCTTGGCTCTGCAGATTACAAACTGGTTCACCATTGTCACAGCGGCCGTACTGTTTACAGTTTTTGTATGTGCCCAGGCGGTACTGTGGTTGCAGCAACCTCTGAAGAAGGTCGCGTGGTAACGAATGGCATGAGTCAGTATTCTCGCAGCGAACGCAACGCTAACAGTGCCATTGTTGTGGGGATTTCTCCTGAAGAAGATTTCCCAGGTCATCCATTAGCCGGTATTGATCTGCAGCGAAAACTAGAAGAGCAAGCCTTTGAACTAGGTGGTAGTAATTACGATGCACCAGCACAGTTAATTGGCGACTTCTTAAAAGGTAAAGATTCAAGTGACTTAGGCGATGTAAAGCCTTCATACACACCAGGTATCAAACTCACTGATCTAGCAAATGTGTTACCTAAATATGCAATTGATGCCATTCGTGAAGCAATTCCTGCATTTAATAAGCAAATTCGTGGTTTTTCATCAAACGATGGCTTATTAACTGGCGTTGAAACCCGTACTTCATCACCAATTTGCATTAAACGAGATAAAAGCATGCAAAGTATCAATACCCAAGGCCTATACCCTGCCGGTGAAGGTGCGGGTTATGCAGGTGGTATTCTTTCCGCAGGCATTGACGGTATAAAGGCCGCTGAAGCATTAGCGTTATCTATGCTTGAGAAAAATAGCTAAGTAGTTTTTCACTGTTCACAAAAAAGCCTCATTTATTGAGGCTTTTTGGTGTTAATGACTTAACTTATACCATTATTTCTTTAACGAAAGTTTGGCACCTTTGAGGGTTTTACGTACGTTTGAGATACGTGAACGGTTTTTAGCTCGCGCTTCACCAGTTGCTTGACCTGATGGTTTATTTGAATGGCTACGACGCAAATGCGATGGTTTTTTGCCAATTTTATCAATCAGTACTTCACGGTTACTTACTTCATAACCCGGCAAGTATTCACGCTGAATTTTTTGACCGATTAAGGTTTCAATTTCAAACAACATATTTTCTTCTTCGCGGCTAACAAATGAGATTGCTTGACCTTGTTTACCGGCACGACCTGTGCGACCAATACGGTGTACGTAATCTTCAGCAAGCCATGGTAAGTCAATATTAATTACACGTGGTAGGTCATCAATATCAATCCCGCGAGCGGCAACTTCTGTAGCCACAAGCACACGTACTTTACCCGCTTTGAAATCACTTAATGCACGACGACGGTTACCTTGGGTTTTATCACCATGGCACACAGCAGCCGGGATACCATCTAAGTTTAATTCTTTAACTAGCTCATCAGCCGTTTCTTTCATGTTGACGAACACTAACACTTGCTGCCAGTTTTTCTTACCGATCAATTCAGAAAGCAGCTCTTGTTTACGGCGCTCTTCAACTGGATAAACCACGTGATGAACGGTTGCAGCAGTGCTGTTGGTTTGATCAACACGGACAATTTCAGCTTGCTTGAGTACTTTGCTAGCAAACTGTTTAATTGCCGCTGGGAATGTTGCAGAGAACAACAAAATTTGGCGATCTTCAGCACAGCCATTGATCACTGTTTGCATATCACCAATAAAGCCCATATCAAGCATACGGTCAGCTTCATCGAGCACAAGATGTTGTACGTCAGCAAGGCTTAGATTACCTAAACGAATATGATCCAGTAAACGACCCGGTGTTGCGACTACGATATCGACACCCGCTTTTAAGCCATTAGCTTGACCTACCGTACTAACACCGCCAAATAAACTCACAGTTTTAAGCTTGGTGTACTTTGCAAAATCAGTAAAATTATTTGCAATTTGCTCTGCAAGCTCACGGGTTGGTGCTAGCACTAAGGCACGTGGTGCATTAGTTTTTGTGTATTCAACTTCAGATAATTTTTGAATAATTGGTAAAGCAAAAGCAGCTGTCTTACCGGTGCCTGTTTGGGCACTGGCTAAAACATCTTTGCCTTTACGTACTGCTGGAATAGCATTACGTTGAATGGGCGTAAGGGTGTGATAGTTAAGTTCATCTAACGCCTGAAGAAGTTCAGGGGCAAAACTAAAAGATTTAAAATTCATGCTGTATAACCTGCGGCCACATTATCAAGGGTCGCAAATTATACAGCAATTTAAGGCAAACAGTTAGTTTTTAAATATATAAACCAACTAGAATTACCTTTTCTCTTCTACAGCCATTTTTGTGTTTGACCTTTTCAAAGCATACTTTGCTAAGCAATAACAACAATGGTTGGCGATCTTTTAAAGCCCAAACTAAATTATGGCAGAATAATTGTATTTTCTAAATTTAATGGTGTGGCTTTAGAGCCACCTACAACAGCAACATCATCAAGTTGATTGATCAACGTAACCCCTTGCGCTTGCTGCTGCTCATTTAATGGCACATAAGGTAATCTAAATACAGGCTTGACTGCACCTGTCATCATCAATGCAGTATTAATTGCAATTGGATTTGGCTCACAGAACAACCAACTGATCAAAGGTTGTAATGACGCGTTCAGCGCATCGCTTTTGCTGTCCATTAATTGACGATACAAGCCAGGAATTAAATTAGAGGTTACCGAGATCACGCCATGCGCTTTATAAGTATGGCGAGCATCATGTGCTTCATCGTCATTACCAGACCAACAAGCAATGCCTTGTTGCTCGTAGTGCTCAATGCGTTCATTACCACCACACTCTTTAACACCTATAAAATTTTCGTGTTGTGCTAACGGTTCAATTATATCAGGGGTTAAATCTTGCCCCGTGCGCCCTGCTACGTTATAGATAAACGCAGGACCAATTGCCAGCACTCGTTTGAAGTGTTCAATTACACCGGCAATCGATGTGCGGCCATAATAAGGGTTAATTTGTAGTGCTGCGTCCATACCGCTGGCAAAGCCATACTCAGTCGCTTTAACGGCTTCGCGGGTATTGTTACTGCCAGTGTTACCAACAATCACCAACTTATCTGCATACTTATTAACGCTGTGCGCAATCAGCATTAAATGCTCTTCCCAGTTCATTAACTGGCCTTCACCTGTGGTTCCACCGACCACAATACCATCAACACCGGCGGCGATTTGCTGTTCAACTAAATAATCATAGGTGGCTAAGTCAATTTCACCACTGGCTAAATAAGGCGTTTTAATTGCTGTGATGAGGCTTGCTTGTTTAATTTGTTCTAGGGTGCGCATAAAAAATTAATCTTAAAAAAACTTGCCGTAGTTGTAACATAAAAGCAGGCGTTTTCCGAGTGTTGCATAACTAATTAATTAAATTACTTGTGTTGTAGAGGTGCTTAGTCCAAAATAAACAACTGTATAAATAAACAGTATATTTATTTTCTAACCTTGAGTGCACTTTTATGCGTTTATCACGATTTTTAGCAACCCATTTTTATCACAGCGAAGAGCTTTGTCATGCCTTAGCAATCGATGAAGATACTCTTGCAATTTGGCAACAAAACGGGTTATTTCCAAAACCCAGTTACTGTATTAAAAATCAGCTTAGTTGTAGCTCTTACTCTGGTTTATATGAATGCGAAGAATACGACGACTTCTATCCAAGAGGATGCGTTAACTGGGGACAAGGCTTAGCCAAGCAAAAAATTGATTCATCCAGTCAAGCCTTCAATTACTTTGCACAACAATACAGTGCAAGTTTAACGAAGCTAGCTCAACAAGGATTTGAATTTAACGAAGAGCTATTTGGTTGTGAATTAGAAGAGCACCTACAACAAGTATGGCAACAATTTTTATGCAGTAAATACGGTGTGCTAACTCAAAATGGCTTAATTGAAGAAATCGCCGCCGTTGATATTGGTCGCTTAGTTGTAGATGATATAACCGAATTACGCACAAAGCCAAACCTCACACAAGCAGAGCGAAGCAAATTACACCCTGCTTTAAAACTATTAAATCGCGCGCTTAGTCATGGTGCAGAACACGAAAAACAACATACCCTTCGTGCCCGTTATATTGATGCACTAGTGCTTAAATATGATTTATCAGTAAAGTGAGCGACAACTAAAAACTCGAGGATTGCTCAAGCCCCTAAGAAGGGCTTAATTTAGTATACACAAAGGCCGCAAGGCGACTTACTGAAGCTTGCATGTAATGTATTGCCTTTATCTGTAAAACATTACAATACCGAGAAGCGCCAATTACATACTAAAACAGTCGCTTCGCTTGAAAATTTAGCACTTTAAAAAACGACTTTTTGCTCTACTATTGATGCTCAAACTGACCGCGATATACTTCAAATACTTTTAAAACCGTATGTTGTGCTTTACTAAGGCCATCAAACCAAGCATCAAAAACATCATCATCGTCTTGATCACTTAATGCCAAATACTGTGCAAGCAATTCAACAATGTCATTATGGGTGCAGCTTAATGGGTCTATTTGTTGTGCTAGGACACTATGATCACGACTACGTAATGTCTCCATGACGCCCTGATCTATTTCCTGACTTTGTTCACTACTATGCTGTTGCTGGGCTGATCCACTCATAATAATCTGACTCCTATTCTTGATTACTTATTATTTATAACAGGCTAATTCCCAATAGCTAGTTTTTTTAAATCAACTGCTGATTTTTTAACTTGTTTGTGTGAATAAACATCAAATCAGCTACTTTACCAACAACTCAAAAATAGTATTTGCAAAGAATTCTTATTTACTATAAATTATAGTGATAATATCACATAACATTAATTTCCAATAAAAGGCTATTTATGAAACCTAATATTCACCCTGATTACCAAACGGTTGCTTTTCATGACACGGCCGCCGATAGCTACTTTATTATTGGTTCAACAATTAAAACTGATCGAACCGTTGAGTTAGATGGCAAAACATACCCTTACGTACCTATTGATGTATCAAGTGACTCACATCCATTTTATACCGGTAAGCAAAAATCTGTTGCAACAGATGGTCGAGTTGCAGCGTTTAATCGCCGCTTTAAAAACTTAGGGAGCAAATAATCATGAAAGTCTTGAGTTCATTGAAAAGTGCTAAAAACCGCCCGGGATGTCAAATTGTCAAACGCAAAGGACGCGTTTTTGTGATCTGTAAAGACAATCCACGCTTTAAAGCAGTGCAAGGTATGAAAAAGAAAGGAAGAAAATAAACAACTATCACAGACTGTACACCTTGATATAGGCGTACAGTCTTTAAGGCTAAACTTAAATACAATCTAACACTACTTACCGAACAACAACTCCCAAAACCCTGGTGGCTCATGCAGTTTATGGTATTGCTTACGGAGCCCATCAATGGCTTTTAACGGTCCTTTGGCTGCATCGAGTCCTTGCTCATTCGCTAATTTTTTTGCAAGTTCAGCTTTTGCGATCACTTTATCTAAACCTTGCAGTGACTGCTCAGCCTCTTTGTGAAAAGTGGCTGTTTTACTTCGCTTAACCAATATCATAAATTCATCGATCGCGGTATTAAACTCCTGTAGTTGTGTTGCTTCAACAGTATGCTTGAACGCAAGCCCCATATTCTTCATGTTGGCTTCAAGATCTAAATCGTCGTTAGCAAATAAACTCGGAACAAACAGCAGTGCCACAAGACACAGAAATACTTTCATAATAATCCTAACAGTTACAACTCAAAAAAGATGAAAAATCATTATACACTCCAGCAGCTATGAATATAACCTTACTCTAAGTGTGGTGAAAATTAATTTTGTGTTAGAATTCGTTTTTGTTGATGAGATGTGTTTTGGGTTTAGAACGAATGCGAAGATTAAAAAAACAATTTCTGATTTTCTTGTTGTGTTTAATAATTAGCCCTTCTAGCTTTGCCAAATTAAACATTACCTTTGTAAATCCCGGGTTTGCAGATTCATCTGATGAAATAAATACAACCGGTAACTTTTGGTTCAAAGTATCTAAGATTATGCTAAATGCGGCGGATGACTTAGATATAAACTTGCACATAAAATACGCGAATCGTAATCATATTTTGATGAAAGAGCTTATCAGGCAGGCAATTAAAGACAATCCTGACTATTTAATTGTGGTCGATGAAAAAAGCGTTGTCAGTAAATACTTAGCAAAATTAAATACTAGAAATATCCCTATTTATTTTTTATATAGCCGACCTGCTATCGGAAAATTGATATCGTTACAACGTGATGGCGTTAATATTATTGGCAGCGTCATACCGGATAATTATGCTGCAGGAAAAGTGCTTGCACAACAGTTACTTATTAAACACTCAACAACATCGACTCAACCTGCTAATATACTCGCCCTTATTGGCGATTATACAACGCCCGCATCGATAGACCGTGTAGCAGGCTTAGATGAATTTGTTGAGCAACATGAAGATATAAACTTTATAGGAAAAGAGGTTGCCAATTGGTCTGAACAGGAAAGTTACACAAAAACCTTAGCATTTATGGAGTTTGCTCCTGAGATCAATATTATATGGTGCGCCAATGATGCAATTGGGTTTGGTGCAAAACGGGCATTACAAGCGCACAATAGTGCACATAAGGTCATTGTTGGTGGGATGAATTGGGACTCTGTACCAAAAGGTATCAAAGCGTTGGATATAACATTGGGTGGCCATGTGTTATTAGGCGCCTATGCACTCATTAATATCGCTGATCATCATAATGAAAAAACTCGAACTTCACTAAATCATTCATCGTTGGCCATCTTCAATAACCTTAAGGCTGAAACCGTATCACTTGTAAAGCACATAAATGAAACTGATTTGGCTGACATTGATTTTGCTCAATTTAGTAAAATGGCCACAGATCCGCAGCCATTTACAGTAGATAACCTAGTCAAAGCCCTTAATAAATAACACTGTAAAGGGGATTTACAGCCCTTTACAGTAACTCTGCCGTTTTCCAGTAAATAGCTAACTATTGTCGATTCGATAGCCATAGCGGCTGATAAGGCGCAAGTTCAATACTTTGTTGCCCCTGCTCTATTGCCTGAGCAGAAATAAGTTCAAACCACTGCTCAGTATCAATTAAGTTCAGATCAGCTAATAGCAGAGTCTGAGGCTCATCGCTAATGTTATAAACACAAAAAACACTTTGCCTACGGTCTATGCTTTGACGCCAAAAACCAAATAAAGCACCGGTTAAATGTAAGGTAAATTGCGTCGCATTAGGGTGAAAAGCATCTTGCTGCTTACGAATAGCCAGTAAATTATTGATTTGAGTAAACACGTGATAATGATGACTTGATTGATCGGCAAGCTTTTCAAGTAGTGCCGACTCTTGCCAACGATGACGGTTAATACAGCGGTTATGCTGGCTATTTTCAAAGCGTTCATAATCATTGGTGGTACCAAGTAAACTATGAATATAAAGCCCAGGAATGCCTTCGAGGGCAAACATAATAGCATGAGCACAGGTAAAACGTTGTAAGCCCCACTTATCCACGCCTTTATGAGTGCCTTGTAAGGCATCAAATAACGCAATATTAAGTTCATAGGGTGAGCTGGTGCCATTATTCGCTGTGCGCATTGACACCTTTGCGCCAAAGCGACTAACCGTATTGACCATTTGCCCTAGTTCATCCTCGTCAAGCAACCCTTCGACAGGACGTAAGCCAATTCCATCGTGAGAAGCTATAAAATTAAAGTAGGCAGTACCATTTTGCGCTGGCGGCATGCTCATCATCCAATGTTTGAGCGCTTTACTGTCACCACTGAGCAAGGTATGTAATAACAAAGGCGGCAATGAAAAGTTATAAATACAATGTGCCTCATTGGCATTACCAAAGTAAGATAAATTTTCACGATTAGGAATGTTTGTTTCAGTGATTATAACTGCACTTGGCTCCACATGCTCTATTAGCGTTCGCAGTAATCTGATCACTTCATGTGTTTGCGGTAAATTAATGCAAGAAGTATTAAGTTCTTTCCATAAAAAAGCCACAGCATCAAGGCGAAATATCTTTATACCATTATCCAAGTAATGGCGAATAATACCTACAAATTCATTAAGCACTAATGGATTAGCAAAATCTAAGTCAACTTGATCTGGGCTAAATGTGCACCAAACATGGCGCTCCCCTAGTGCCGTTTGCACTGTATTAAGTAGCGGTGATGTTCTTGGTCGCACAACGTCAGATAGATCGTCATTTAAGCTAGCTGTTTTAAAGTAGCTTAACCCCGGCTCTTTGCCCTGAATAAAGTTTTCAAACCAACGACTCCGACTAGAGCAGTGGTTGATCACTAAATCAGCCATTAGCTTTACATCTTGAGCTATTCCTTGAATATCATCCCAACTACCAAGAGATTCATTCACTTGTACATAGTTCATTACCGAAAAGCCCTCATCAGAGCTATAAGGATAAAAAGGTAATATATGCAACGCGTTAATCGTTCCCGCACACTGGTTTTTCATAAACCGATGAAGGGTATGTAACGGTGGTTCACTCGGTACCGCAACTGCTTGATCTGCATCGCGATAACGCATAATTGAATCGCCATAAGCAATCAAAATTACATCTTGCTGATCCCAGCGGTTTTTATGCGGCGTAGGGTCTCGAACCGGGTCGTCTCTTAACATGGTAGTGATCAACATGCTTGCAAGCGCATCAATACTCATACATAAGTCAACACCCTCATATATACTCGTCAGGTGCTGTTCAACCCGTTGTTCAAATAACGCTTTACTCATTACCCTACCCCGTTGTTTATACTAATTTTTAATTATTTATCTGTAATTACTTCTCTGCTTAAGTATTATTATGAAAACTCTTTATTATCAAGCTCTACTGCTTCTTCTAAACGCGCAAACACATCTGGCATTGCTGAAGCAACTCGGTTCCAGCTAGGCACAAATGGCGCTTCCATTGGATACTGTAAAAAATGCTCACCTGCGTTCATAATGTTTTGCGCAAACATTTCGACTGCTTTTTCTTCTTGATGAATATCGAGTTTTAAGCCGTTCATCATGGCATCGTTATGATAAGTTTCAATAAAATCCAGTGCGATACGATAATAAGTTGCTTTAAGTGACCGGATGGTTTCCGTGGTAAATGTCACTCCTTGCGTGGCTAACTTACGAAACAGCGCTTTGGTGATATCTATCGACATTTTTGATAAGCCAGCCGCTTGATTATCCAGTGACAGCGCTTGGTGTTTATGATCATAGTTATCTGCAATATCTACTTGGCACAAGCGATTGTGTGAGTAGTTACGGTACATTTCAGACAGTACGCCAATCTCTAAGCCCCAATCGCTAGGAATACGAATATCGTTGAGCACATCACGGCGAAACGAAAATTCCCCCGCCAGCGGATAACGAAATGAATCCATATATTCAAGGTAGTCAGTGCTGCCTAAAATGGTTTTAAATGAACGCAATAAAGGAGTAACGAGTAAACGCGATACACGGCCATTGATCTTGCCATCAGCAGTACGAGGGTAAAAGCCTTTACAAAATTCATAGTTAAAGCGCGGATGAGCAACTGGATAAATTAATCGCGCTAATAAACTACGGTCATAAGTTAAAATATCACAATCATGCAGCGCTATTGACTCAACTTTTGCCGTTGCCAATTTATAACCCATGCAGTACCACACATTACGGCCTTTGCCGAGTTCACGCGGCGCGACGCCTAACGCTTGCAACTCTTTATCGAGTGCTTGCAAACGTGGCCCTTCGTTCCAAAGCACGCGGTGATGTTGGTCAAGCTCTGCAAAAAATTGTAATGCATGACGATACTGACTCTCATCGGCCCTATCTAAGCCAATCGTAATTTGCGACAAATAAGGAACATGTTTCAATTCTTGCACAATATTTTGTAATGCAGGGCCCTCCAGTTCACTGTACAGGGAGGGTAAAATCAAGCCCATTGGGCGTTGTTTTGAAAAGCTAACGAGTTCAGCTTCTAGATCAGCCAGCGGACGGTCGGCAATATTATGTAATGTTGTTATGATGCCATTTTGGTAAAAATCAGCCATGTGATTGCTCCTGTTTAGACGCTAATTGCGCTTTGATAACACTTAGATCTGCTACTTCATCGAGCCAACCTTGTGGGGCTGGGTGTTCACTAACACGCCATGGTTTGTGGGATAATTTTGCCTTGGCTTTACTGGCAGGATTATTAATTAAAATCGCGATATCTGCGGCATCCAACATCGCCATATCATTTTGGCTATCACCCAGTGCAATAGTGGTGAAAGCATGACGACAATGTTTTTTAAATTGCTCTACTAACCAGTTTTGCGCTTTACCTTTATTGGTACTGCGATTTAAATGAATAAAACGCCCGCCTATTAACACTTCATAACCAAGCGGTTTTATTGCTTCTAAAAAGTCAAGTAGCTGTTGCTCTGTGCCTTGCCAAAAAAGCGGATCTGAATATTCACGAATACGGGCAAGTTCGCTTTGTGCTAGGCTCAAGTCTGTTATTTGACTGACTTCTTGCGCTGATAATTGACTGAACAAACGGTAATAAGCACTAAACTCGCTACCGTATTCAAGTAATTCACTGTACAACTGTTTATTGGTTGGCGACAGCGCATAACGCCAATGTTCATCCAGCTCTTCGCAGCCAATTGGTTTTAATGAAAAATAATTTTTTGGGATATATATAGCCCCGCCATTTTCAATAATAAACGGCTGGTTTAACCCAAGTGATTTTTGCAGTGCGATTACCTCTGCAAACGTTTTGCTGGTATTAAAAACTACAGCGATACCTGCGCGACTCAATTGGCTTAAAAACGGAGCAATCTCAGTACATTGGTAATCGTTATGATCAAGTAACGTACCGTCTAAATCAGTGAAAATAAGTGGCATTGCAACATCATCAGCGCGAAGTTTCATGGCACTAATATCACGTACTTTATCTAAGCTCAGTAATGCATCGACCTGCTCTGGTAACTGAGTTAAATTTTCTCGCGTAATACGTTCAAAATGAGAAATAAATCGCACTAATTGTTGCTCATCGAACGTTCCTTGGCCTCGTCCTTTATGCGACAGTAATTTTTGCTCTTGCTCTAATCGCCACCCATATACATCGGCAAATGACGGTGCTTTTAGCATCACGGTATAATCAATCATTGCAAAAATATCTTGGTATTCATTCGCTAAACAACTATTTACACAGCGTCGCCAAATACCTTCAGGATCCTCATATTGTTCTAATTGATTAACTGTTTGATGTAATTGATAAGGTTGTTGCGCTATGCTACCAACACACCAACCTTCAAAAAAAATGATATCAACAGGCTGTTTATTAGTAGGCCATAACGCTTGCGTAACTGGATCATCGGTTTGTTTATCAAACTGTGGCAAAGGCACCCCTACTTTACCTGCAAGTAACGCGGTAAAAGTCTGCTGCATAAGTGCTGTATCATGTGTACCTGGCACACCGCGCGTTGCAAATAACGGATGTACATCTTTACTTAGTTGTTGACGATGTGCGTGGCTGTGATAAAAATCATCAATCGACATCGCAATACTATTAAACGCTGTATTACAGTTGATCCAAGTAACTAAAAAATCAGCTAATGTCGTTTTACCTGAGCCTTGGCAACCATTGATTGCCACCAGCATTGGACGATCGGTTGGTTTGCTGTGGAGAATATCTTCAGCGAGTGGGACGAAATACTGTTCACTCAAATACTGATATTTGAGTGGCAGCTGATGTTTTGCTAAAAATGGGGTGATATCCACAATGTTTGTCTCTTGCATTAAACGCTCCTGATCAGTATGGCACTGTTAATGAGGTAAATGCAGTTACTAGACCAGTTTTATAACTTTATATTTTTTAGTTAGTTAAAAAAATAGCGCATATTAAATGCGCTATTTTGGTGCAAATTATTAGCTGAATGTGCAAAATATTACGTTGGCTTATCAGCCTTTGGTAACACTAAATTAAGCACTATGCCTAAAATAGCGCATAGGCTCACGCCTTGTAAGCTAAATTCGTTGCCACCGATATGCATACCACCAATGCCACACACTAAAATGAGTGCCACAATACTGAGGTTACGTGGAGCCGTTAAGTCTTCTCCACTTTTCACTAACGAATTTAAACCCACCACAGCAATTGAGCCAAACAGCAAAATCATGATCCCCCCCATCACAGGTACTGGTATGGTTTGCAAACCAGCACCCATTTTAGCCACAAACGCTAAAATAATGGCGATAATGGCAGTCCACATCATCACTTTAGGATTAAAATTACGCGTAAGCATCACTGCACCGGTGACTTCTGAATAGGTGGTATTAGGTGGCCCGCCGAATATAGACGCTGCAGTAGTAGCTAATCCATCACCAAACAAAGTGCGATGTAAGCCCGGTTTTTTCAAATAGTCTTTATTGGTGACTTGGCTAATCGCCATCATATCGCCAATATGTTCAATAGCGGGGGCTATTGCCACTGGCACCATAAATAACACTGCTTGCCATTTAAACTCAGGCCAAGTAAAAGCTGGCATTGCAAACCACTGTGCATTAGTAACAGCATCAAATTGCACGATCCCTAAATATAGCGATAAACTGTAACCTGCGATGACTCCAGCTAAGATAGGGATCAGCTTAAATACACCTTTGCCCCATACCGCGAAAATTAGCGTCACTAGCAACGAAAATGCCGCCACCCAAATGGCTTGTTGATACGCAATCAACTGAATTGAACCATCGCCGCTTTTACCCATTGCCATATTAACTGCAACAGGTGCCAGTGCTAAACCAATTACCATGATCACCGGACCGACCACAACTGGTGGTAATATTTTATGCAGGGTAGCTACACCTTTTAATTTCACTAATAGACTTAACAACATATAAGCCCCGCCTGCAGCCATTAAGCCCCCCATTGTGGCAGGCACACCCCATAGCTGCACGCAGGCAATAATAGGGGCAATAAACGCAAATGATGAAGCTAAAAATATCGGCACCTGACCTTTAGTTACCAAATGGAACAGCAAGGTACCAATACCAGCCGTAAAAAGTGCCACATTTGGATCAAGCCCCGTTAATAAAGGAACTAACACCAAGGCACCAAAGGCGACAAATAACATTTGCGCCCCAGTTAAAATTGTTTTGATTGAAAAGGTAGAGTGATCCACTGTTAGACAGTACCAAAAATTTTATCGCCAGCATCACCAAGACCAGGAATTATATAGCCTTTCTCATTTAAGTGGCTGTCTAATGATGCGGTAAAAATCTCTACATCAGGATGAGCTGCAAGGGTTTTTTCAACCCCTTCAGGTGCGGCAACCAATACAATCACTTTAATTTCTTTACAGCCAGCTTTTTTCAGCATATCGATAGTCGCAATCATCGAGCCCCCAGTTGCGAGCATTGGATCAATAACGAGGCTCAAGCGCTCATCAATTTTACCGACTAACTTTTCAAAGTAAGGGATTGGTTCTAACGTTTCTTCATTACGTTGCAGGCCCACAACGCTTACTTTTGCAGCAGGCAGTAATTGCATAACACCATCCATCATGCCAAGGCCAGCACGTAAAATTGGCACAACAGTAATTTTTTTACCTTTGATGTGCTCAACATCTAATTGATTACCATCCCAACTAGTGATTGTTACTTTTTCCAGTGGCAAATTTTTAGTCGCTTCGTAGGTTAATAATGTACCGACTTCAGACGAAAGCTCACGGAAACTCTTAGTACTTATGCCATACTCTCGCATAAGACCAAGTTTATGTTGAACAAGTGGGTGATTAATTACATGAATAGTCATAAAAACGCCTAAAAGAAAAATAAATTGCGCTTATTTTAGCTTAAAAAAAACCATCAGACTTTAAAAAAGCATGATCTGTGCAATAAAAGTATTATTTTATCACTCTGATACAGTGCTTTTATTTCATTTAACGCAATTATTATTTTTTTTTAAGTAACTAAACTATAATAATGGCTATAGAAGATTTGCTCACAAAGGTTTTATGTCAAAGTTTGCTGTTGGGATCCTGATAGGTATTTTATTTGCGATAATGCCTTCATTTGTGATGGCTAAAAAACCATTAAAGGTGCAAATAATGACCGACTTTGCACCACAGATTAATGACGATTCACAAAACATAGCCACTAGATTTATGCTTGATATTGAAAAACAGCTCAATGGTGCCATCGCGTTAAACTTTATCCCAGCGAGTAGATTAAGAGAATGGCAACAATTGCACGCAATGAAAGATGTGTGCTTATACAATAAAACCAAAACACCTGAGCGTATTGAAAATGCATTATTTAATACCTACCCAATTATGGCTTTTCCGGCCAACCGCTTAGTGGTGTATAATCATCCAGAATTACCTGAAAATATTAGTTTAAATGATGCCGTAAATAAATATGATCTCACCATCGGCATTGCTTCAGGACGTTCATATGGTCACGAAATAGATGACTATATTGCCAAGCATAACGAATCATTTATGGTTTTAGGCGGCACAACGAGCGCTTATCGCCTTAGCCAAATGTTATTTCAAAATAAGTTCGATGCCATTATTGAATATAGTGCGGTGTTTATTTCGCGTCACTCAGAAGATACCAGAATCGCCAATATACGTTATCTTAGTGTTGATAAAACCCAACAAGCTGTGTTTGGTTATATAGCATGCTCGCAATCGGAGCTAGGCAAACAAGCAATTGCGCTATTTGACCAAGCATTGCAAACACAGGCAGTCCAGCAAATTATTCTTCAGAGCCACTCACAAATATTTGCACCGCCAGAGCAGGCGTTAATGCTAAGCGCATTACAAGATGCTTTTAACGTAGCAATACCGGCACGCTGATTTAGTTGTTTGAAATTTGCTCCATCACCCAACTAGTATGTGTGGCCGAATGACCTGTTGACGGATGTGTAATATTTTCAAGTAATGACGAGGCCATATTTTGCACATGATATTGTTGAACATGAGGCGGATTTTCGATACTGAGTTGTTGCTGACCACTTTCGTTAATAACCGTAATTGCTTGTTCATCAAACACACTAAAGCTGATCTCGCCCTTTTCACCGTACACAGTAACAACATCAAAACGAGAAAAACCACCAAAGTTCCAACTTCCTGAGCCGGTAATACCGTTTTTATGCTGCCAACAAGCAGTGATTGCATCAAAAGCGCCATATAAGTTTTGCTGGTTTGTCGCCAGTCCTTTCACTTGTTCATAATCACCAAATAAGTAACCAAATAAATCGAGACCATGGCTGGCTAAATCATCAAAATAACCTCCTGGTGCAATAGTTTTATCGGTACGCCAATTGTAAACACCTGATCTATCTTGCTCGCTGGAGGCTTTACTTAAGTGCCAATTAATATGTCGCACCTGGCCGATTTCGCCCGTGTCAATCAGGCTTTTTACTTTATTAAAGCGCGGTAAAGAACGTCGATAATACGCGACGAACAAGGGAATATTTTTACTGCTGAAAGCTTCAAGAATAACTTCACTGTGAGCCAATGTAGGCGCCAGTGGTTTTTCAATACAACATGGTTTGCCCGCAGCAGCAACTTTTAGCGCCAGCTCCATATGGCTATCTGGAGGCGTTGCGATATACACGGCATCAATATCAGAACTTACGATCAATTCATCGGCCGTTTTAAATACCATAGGCACGTTATGGCGTTTTGCGTAATCTTCAGCGAGTGCGGTATCTCGTCGAGTAACGCCTTGCAACACAAAACCTTTCGTATTTTTATACGCAGGGCCACTTTTCACCTCGGTTACAGCGCCACAGCCAATCATTCCCCAACGGATCTGTTTCGTCATTCTACGTTACCCCAAAATTTGTTTTTGTAATTTGATATTGCATATAAGCATTAATTTTTACGTGTTCTGGACTCCAGCCCATTAAAAATCGGTAAAAGTCAGCCCATACAACTGGCCATAAGGTTTTCCATTCGTTAATAGCAGCATGGCTATATGCGCTTTTATCAAATATGTGCATGGCGTTGGCAAAATATTTAAAGTAGTCGGCTAAGTAATCATCAGCTCTTTGTTGTAATTGCTGTTCATTTAAACAACTACCCAAAAAGTACATAACGTCAATAACACCTACTCCAGCGCCAACATATTGAAAGTCATATCCGACAACATTTAGTGTCGCGTTATTAATAGCAAAATTCGCTATTTTTGCATCACCATGAATAAGCGTTTGATACTGACATGCCCGAATAGTTTGATCGATGCTATGTGCTTGTTGCTTGATAGCACAATCTGCCATTTTTTCATACTCGTCTGGCCGAGTAGCTAAATGCCAATAACTCCCCTGCGACCATAAGCCATCAGCTTTGACTTGAAAATGAAAAGCATGAAAATACGCCAACCACTTAATAATGGCTGTAACATGTGTATGGATTGGTTTTGCGTTTACAAAGCCACTCTCTGTAAAATCAGCAAACACTAAGACTTTGTGCTGTTCATGTTCTATGGCATTAAAACACCTTAAAGCACCTGCTCTAGATGGTAATCGCGACGCATAATGCTGATACCAATGGAATTCCACTTCATACGAGTGACGCTTTCGGTTAATTGCAAACTCAGTTTGCGAAATTCGCGGATGATTTATGTGATCGGGCACACTAATCGCTTTAATGACGCAGGCTTTACCGTCTAAACGACAACGCACTATTTCACCACAGCCACTCCATAAAGCAGTGATTGTTTCAGTGATTTTAATATTTTTATAATGAAGACCAATTAATGGCAGATAAAAAGACATACGCACCAATATCCATAAAGCCAGCGCCTAGGGTCTGTTGACCTTTGCGGATTAATATTTGTTCAAACTAGGGGCAATTTAATCGCGGCGCGAGGTTTGTAACCTAGTGGGCTAAGTAAAAACCGAGCAACAAAGAGTTAATTACCCCTAGGAAGAACCCTTCGGGCAGCTCCTGTTTGGCATTGATGCTGCGTTATCGCCTATTTATGGGGAATGACCACACCACATAGGCTCTGCCTTGCCTAAATACCAAACAGACTGCTGCAAATTTAACCTTGAAAGGTCAACAGACCCTAGTATGACATAAACATTTTAAGATTAAAGCGCTTATAGGCAACACAGCTCACTACTTAACTACATGTTAGCAATCATTATCTTTTGCCAGCTTACTATTTCAACATAATGTAAACCAATACATTAATTGAAACGTATCAATCTGCACCAGTTACTATACGAGTAATATATGTTTTCATTCTTTAAGAAAGACCCAACTAAAAAGTTACATAAGCAGCTTTCTATAAAACTAGAACAAGCAATGCATGCCCAACGTAACGGCGATATACGCAAATACTCAGAACTCTCCTTTGAAGCCGATCAAATAGACAAACAAATAATAGAGATAGAAAAACAAGCGAAACAAGATGGTTAATTTAAATTCTTAGGCATTAAATTAAGAACAAGTAGCGAATTACGTAAAAAGCCCATACAAAACTGTATGGGCTTTAAATATAAAAGCGCCCGAACTTCTGGGCGCTTACATTGTTGAATTAAAAAATATTACTGATTAACAACACTTTTCAGTGGGTTTATCGGTTTTGCATTTTCGTCTAATAAGTTCATATCAAAATCAAACTCATCAACACGAATTGCGCGTTCACGTTTTTTGTTGTAATCAATCAGTTTAGCGTATTCTTCTTCAGTGATTACATTTGCTACAAGTGCATTATCAAGAGTAAGTGCAAAACGAATACCTGGTTTGATTGTTTTAGCACGCAAGGCTTTTTTCACTTTTGCGAGTAAATCTAAACAGCCTATTTTCGCTTTATACGCTTGCTCGTTAATGTAATGTCCATCACCTTCAATAGGTTTAACTAAGTGTGTGATTTGCTTTTTAAATGCCGTGTCAAGTTGCGCCTGTGTAGCTAATTCGCGAATTAAGTCATCGCTAATTTTTGGCATTTTAGTCGAATAGTTCATGGTAATAAAACGCATAAACTTACGTGTGCCACTTGCAGGGAAGTTGTCTAAAAACTTATGCAATGCTTGTTCGGCGCTTTGTAATGCAAAACGTGTTGCGTAGTGGAAATATGGCGCTGCTTGCTCGCGTTCACTGCTTGCCACTTTTTGCTCATAATATTTAATTGATGCCATTGCCGCATATAAGAAGCTCATTACATCGCCTAAACGGGCTGATAGCATTTCCGCTTGTTTAAGTTTTCCGCCGAGTACCAGTAACGAAAAATCTGCATATACTGCTAATTTAGCTGATAATTTATGAGCTGCTTTTTCATATTCACGTACTTCTGGAAGTGGTGAATTAGCACCTGCTGTAAATGGTAATACGCCTAAACGAAATGCACGTAAACTGTTTGCTACGCTATAACCCACTGTTTTACGCAGAATGCGGTTAAATTCTTTATCTGCATTTTTATCTTCGCTGTGGATTGATTCAACCATCGATTGTAAATATGGGTGACAACGCATTACACCTTGACCAAAGATCATCAAGTTACGTGTAAGAATGTTGGCGCCTTCAACCGTGATGGCAATTGGCTGTGCAACATAGCCGCTTGCTAACGTATTTTGCGGGCCGTTCTGAATTGCTTTACCAGCTTGAATATCCATTGCTGAGTCAAGCACGTCGCGACCAATTTCAGTCATGTGATATTTTGCAATTGCAGTCACAACCGATGGCTTTAAGCCCATGCCTAAACCTTCGGTTGTAAGTACACGCATTGCTTCTTGTAGGTATGTTTTACCAGCAATATCAGCGAGTTTTTCTTGAATACCTTCAAATTGACCGATTGCTAAGCCAAATTGCTCACGTACCGCAGCATATTCAGACGCACCTTTAAATGCTACCTGAGATGAACTAACACCTAATGCAGGTAATGAAATACCACGGCCAGCGCCTAAACAGCTAACCAACATTTGCCAGCCACGGCCGATGTTCTTTTGCCCACCAATAATGAAGTCCATTGGTACAAATACTTTGTTGCCACGCGTAGTACCGTTGTAAAAACGAATCCCCATTGGATCATGGCGATTACCAAGTTCAACACCTGGGTGCTCTTTTGGAATAAGTGCACACGTAATACCGAGGTTTTCCTTACCACCTAGCAAGCCATTTGGATCAACCACTTTAAATGCTAAACCAAGTACGGTGGCAATTGGCGCAAGGGTGATATAACGCTTGTCCCAAGTGATCTCAAGACCAAGTACTTCTTCGCCGTTGTACATGCCTTTAGTCACAGTACCTAAATCTGGAATGCCACCAGCATCAGAACCAGCCTCTGGGCTTGTGAGTGCAAAACATGGAATGTCACGGCCATTGGCTAGGCGTGGTAAATAATGTGCTTGCTGCTCTTTAGTACCAAAGTGCAGTAGTAACTCACCAGGGCCTAACGAGTTAGGAACCATAACGGTTACTGCAACAGCAGAACTTTTAGTGGCGATTGTGCCAACGATAGTTGAGTTTGCGTAAGGGCTAAACTCTAAACCACCAAATGATTTAGGAATTATCAGTGAAAAGAAACGTTCCTTTTTCAGAAAATCTAAAATGTATTCAGGTAAATGAATGCCATTTTGAATTTCTGTATCGTCGATCATACCCAATAGCTCTTGTAATGGGCCGTCGATAAATGCTTGTTCATCTGCGCTCAATACAGCAGCAGGGACTGCGCGAAGTGCGTTGAAGTCAGGCTTACCTTGGTAAATAGAGCCTTCTAACCACACATCACCCGCATCAAGGGCTTCTTGTTCAGTGATAGAAATACTTGGTAATACTTTTTTTAATTTTGTACGTAAACTCATAATCAACTCATCCGACCAGACAATAATACCTACATTACGTCATAAAAAATGGTTTAGATCAATTACTCTAAGCAATTTTTTAACAGTTTTTTCAATTTATTTATTTTTAGGCTATCTAAGCCATTGAATAAAAAGAGCTAACACTTGTACGCTGAAAAGTATTTAGTTGATTTTTTTTTACTAAAAAACGCTAAAATAATTAAACCTCAGCAACAATAGAAACAAAATGAGGGAAATAAAGATATGTTAAAGTTTGTGCAAGGTAAGTAGTGTAAGCTTATCGACTGTTAACTAACACTGTTAATCACCACTAAAAGTCGGCTAATTTGCCATTACATAGTTTTATTAATGTATTGGGATCAAGTGCAATTTCAAGGCCGCGTTTACCAGCGCTTACATAAATAATATCAAACTGCTTTGCGCTACTATGGAGGTAAGTTGCTAAGCGTTTTTTTTGCCCTAATGGACTTACGCCACCAAGAATATATCCGGTGCTATTTTCTACCTTTTGTGCAGCGGCCATATGTACTTTTTTAACACCACATGCTTTTGCTAAGAGCTTTAAGTTAACTTGTTGACTCACAGGCGTAATTGCCACTACTAACTGCAATTCATTGGTTTCAAATACCAAGGTTTTGAAAACCTGCTCAGCGGCTAGATTTAACTTTTCAACAGCTTCTAAACCAAAGCTATTTGTACTTGAGTTATGCTCATAACTGAGCAGCTCAAAAGTGGCCTTGTGTTTTTTTAATAATTGTGTGGCTGGCGTCATGACTAACTCCATTGAATTGTTAACTGCTTTAAAATTAACAAAAAAAAGAGTACCAAGGTACTCTTTTTTAAACTATATATACTGGCTAAATAATATTAACAACAGGGATTAAACGACTCTTTGCAGCCATTTTATTACCATAAATACGCATAGAGCTTATTGCCAATGCAATAACGACAGCGCACCCGAGTAACCAAAATGCCGAAAACATCGGAGATTGCTTAAAGTTACCCACTTGATACACCACAGAGGCTGTGATGTAAGCAAGCCCTGTTGACCAAGTTGCAACAAATAGCATCCATTTCATTCCAGCTTCTCGGTACATAGCGCCCATCACCGCCACACACGGTGTATAAAGCAATACAAAAACTAAGTAACTGAATGCAGCAAGTTGACTGCTAAATAGGTTTTCCATGGTTGCGAAGGTCGATACATTCACTTCTTGATCAATGGCCGCACTACTTTGATCGCTCACATTAGTGACATTTAAACCCAGTGGATCGAGTAAATTACCAAATACGTCTATTAGGTTTGCAGGAATACTCGCGAATGCTTCAGCCACTTTATCGATGACATTAACTGGCTCTTCATTCACAGCCGCTACGCCATCTAAATTTGAATATAAACTATCTAAAGTGCCAACTACTGCCTCTTTAGCAAATACGCCAGTAAAAATACCGACAGTTGCAGGCCAGTTATCTTGCTCTACCCCGATAGGAGCAAACACCGGTGTTGCAATTTTTGAAATTTCACTGAGCATCGATTTATCTGTGTTGTCATTGCCAAAGGTAAAATCAGTACCTATGGAGCTTAATATTTTTAAAATAACAAACACCACAATTATAGTTTTACCGGCGCGCATACAAAAGCTTTTTAAGCGCTCCCATGCTTTGTAAAGTACGCCTTTTGCCGTTGGCATATGATACGCAGGTAATTCGAGAATAAACGGGGTAAGCGTTGGACTAAACAAGGTATTTTTAAGTACCAAACCGGTTAATACCGCCATAACAATACCTAAAATATACAGTGCAAATACTAAGTTTTGGCCATTAGTGGTAAAAAAGGCAGCGACAAACAAGGCATACACACTTAAGCGCGCGCCACATGACATAAATGGTGACATGGCAATAGTCAGTAAGCGATCTTTATGGGTTTCTAAAGTACGAGTTGCCATTACTGATGGCACGTTACAGCCAAAGCCAACAATTAAAGGCACAAACGCTTTACCCGGTAAACCAATGGCGCGCATTAATCTATCCATGATAAAAGCAGCACGCGCCATATAACCTGAATCTTCAATAAAGGCTAAACAAAAGTATAAAAAGCCAATCACCGGGATAAAGGTGGCAACAAGCTGAATACCACCACCTATACCGTCCGCAAGCAATGCGCGTAGCCAATCAGGTGCGCCTAATGAAGTTAATATTTCACCAAAGCCATCGACTAAAATCGCACCTACAGCAATATCGAAAAAGTCTATAAATGCGCCGCCAACATTTACCGCAACAGTAAACATTAAATACATGATCCCTAAAAATATTGGGATCCCTAAAAAACGATTGATCACTACCGCATCTATTTTATCGCTAATGGTTTCAGAGGCGATGCCTTTAGTATTTTGAGCAAGTTCAGCCAGTTGATGGGCAAACTCATAACGACCATTGGCAAAAAGCACATCAAGTTCATGGTGATCGGCAAACTGTTCAAATTCAGCTTTTGCCACTGCCAGTGTTTGTTTATCAGCATAGCCAAAACAGCTTTCATCTTGCTCTAATAACCGCAATGACAACCAATCAGTGTCGATGTTTTCTATCGGTTTATTATTGGCAGTAAAACTGGCTGCAATGTTGTTGGCCGCTTGCGTTATTTTTTGCTCATAACTAGGGGTATGCATTGATACTTTTTTAAGTTTAAGTCCTTGTGCAATAAACTCTTTTAAACCTGTAATGTCTGTTTTATTATTTGCACTTAAGGCAATCACAGGGCATCCAAGTCGCTTTTCTAGCGCCTTTGGATCCGTTACTAAACCATTTCGTTTTGCCACATCGACCATATTTAGCACGACGAGTAAAGGTACTTTCATCTCAAGCAGCTGAGCGGTGAGGTATAAATTGCGTTCAAGATTTGATGCATCAAGAATATTGATGATCAGTTGTGATTCACCACTGAGGGCATAGTCACGCGCAATTTTTTCATCTAAAGGGGTTTGTGCATTTACATCTAAAGAATAAGTGCCAGGCAAATCAACTAATTCGACAGTCTGATCAGCCACTTTAAATTGACCAATTTTCTTATCGATGGTCACCCCTGACCAGTTACCTACTTTCTGTTTGCTACCGGTTAACGCGTTGAATAGTGTAGTTTTACCACAGTTTGGGTTACCTATTACGGCAATGTTTGGATTCATACTGCGAGTTCCAAATTAATTGATTGTGCCTCGGATTTACGAAGACTAAGCACGGTACCGCGAACTTTAACAATCATCGGATCGCCAAATGGAGAAAAGCGCAATACGTGGACAGGAGCGCCTGGCGTTAAACCCATTGCAAGTAATTTCTGGCGCAACAAACTCGCATTAGGATCGATGCTTACAACAGAGCCATGTTGGCCAATTACTAATTTGTCTAACGTTAACATGCCATCTCATTTCATTTAATACATCAATGGCGCTGATTTTACGCCGATTATTCAATCATGCAAGTGAGACTAATTATCATATCGATAAGTAATGCAAAATAAAGCAGCAATGGCAGAATTATACCTATATTGGATCCTAAATCTCATTTGATAAGATAAAAATAGCCGTTTAGTGACAAGTGCTTAAGAAGCCTAATCGCTCTGTAAAGGTAGCATTATGAATATGTATTATACCAATCGTGTTAAGTTACTGACCATTTATAGCGACAGATAAATACAGTGATAACAAGGCGTAAATTTTGACATGTAGTTGTTCTACTTGAAAAAATTATAACGCAGTTAGCGCTTTATTTAG